>NZ_JBFAJO010000032.1:0-101407 GCF_040655255.1 Kitasatospora sp. NPDC050463 | reverse complement strand
ACGGAACACCGTCCGCAACACCTCATGCCGCCCCACCACCACCGACAACGCCCCACCCAACGCACCCACGTCCAACCCACCCCGCACCCGCACCGCGAACGGCACGTTGTACGCCGCACTCCCCGGCGACAACTGGTCCACCAGCCAAAGCCGTTGCTGCGCGAAGGAGAGCGGCAGCGGCTTGCTCCGGTCCGCGCGCGCGATGCCGTCGGACTCCGGCCGGGTGTGCTTCATCAGCTGCTGCAGGGCGGCCCGCAGGCCGGCGGAGTTGGCGTCAGTCGGCATGGCGGGGTGCCTTCTCCTCGGTCGGGTGTGCCACGGGGCGGTGCCTGTCCATGTCCGCGGCGAGTGCTTGATGGGTGCCGACGTCGCTGCCGCGGAACCAGCAGTCGACCTTGTCGCGCAGTTCGGCGGGCTGGTCCTGGGAGAGCTTGAAGATGCTGTCCACGGCCTCCAGTTCGATCTCGAAGGCGCCCACGCCGGGCACGATCCTCTCGAAGTAGGCCAGCGAGCTCGCCATGTCCCACCCCTGCCCGAACCGGCCTTCGAGGGCGGTCACGGTGCGCTTCACGACCTTCAGCGCGGGTTCGCCCGGGCCGAGGAGCCGGATCCTGCCGCGGACGTGCACGGCGGAGAAGTTCCAGGTGGGCGCCGCCGGATCGACGTCGTACACGGTCGGCGAGATGTAGCCGTGCGGGCCCTGGAACACCACCAGTGCGCGGTCCCCGTCGGCGAGCGCGGTGTACTGCGGGTTCAGCACGTTGAGGTGGCCGTACATCCTGACCCCGACGAGGTCGGTCAGCCCGGTGAGGTCGTCGTCCGAGACGAACACCACGGGGATGTGCGAGGCCACCGGTACGTCGTCCCTGGTCGTGACGAAGCAGGCCAGGGGGTTCGCCCGGATCAGGTCGACGACGGGCTCGACCTCGTGGACGGCGAAGTCTCGGGGTACGTACATGCGGATTCCTCGTTCCGGGCGGGCCACCGGGGCAGCACACAGCGATGACCGCCGGAAGGCGTCCGGCGGGCGAGTTCGGCGGGAGTCGGGGCAGCGCACGGCGCTCGCTGCCGGAAGGTGCCGACGAGCGAGGTCAGTGGGCGCGGATCAGCGGAGAAGGCCGGCGCCGGTCACGCGTTCGTATCGACGAGGCTGTTCCAGAACAGCAGGTCGTACGTGCGCAGGAAGCGGGCGTACTGCCGCGCGGTGTCGGGCACCCAGCCCGTGGACAGCCGCTGGTCCAGGATGCCGAGGCCCTGTTCCTCCAGTTGCGCGTTGGGGGCGCTGAGGCCGTCCAGGAACGCGCAGGCCGCGTCGTCGAGGCCGTGGTGCTTGCGCAGGGCGCCGGCGAGCGTGCCGAAGTACCCGCTCCAGGCGGGGAAGTTGGCCAGCAGCGCGGCGACGACGTCGGCGGGGTCGGCGTTCAGCGCGAGCCAGGCGGTGTAGGCGGGGTAGGCCTGACACAGCGGCATCGGCCGGTGGGCACGGCGGTCCTCCTCGTCCACGCCGAGGGCGGCGGACAGGGTGGTGAGCCCGGCCAGGCCCATGGCCTCGCCGAAGGCCAGCCCCATGAAGAACTGCCGGGTGTCCGGTGCGGTGGAGCGTCCGGCGAGGGAGAGGTAGCTGCCCCAGTCGCTGGTGAAGATCAGGTGTTCCTCGTTGGCGTACCTGCGCAGGGCGTCCTGGGGCGCGCGCCCGGCGGCGACCAGCTCCACGAAGGTGTTGTCCCCTGCGGCGGGCGCCAGTTCACGGCGCATGCCGTCGAGTAAGTGCTGTGCCGAATCGGCCATGATCGATGTTCCCCCGTGCCTGAGACGTGCGGGTGGGGCCGCACGGTTCGAAGTGGGTCAGGTCCTCGCAGCGGCGGTGGCGCCGTCCCGGACGGGCAGCGAACTCATGCCGCGCACCACCCGGGTGGGTCGGCGTTCCGCCCCTTCGGCCAGGCGCAGATCGGGGAACTTGCGCAGCAGCACCCGCAGGGTGGCCGCGGCCTCGATCCGGGCCAGGCCCGCCCCGACGCACAGATGGATGCCGTCACCGAAGGTCAGGTGTTCACGGCTGTTCTTCCGGCGGAGGTCGAACTCCTGGGCGTTGTCCCCGAAGACCTTGGGATCGCGATTGGCCCCGCCGACGACCACGAACACGGGCGAGTCCTCGGGGATGTCGACGCCGGCCAGGGTCACCGGTTCGGTGGTGACCCGCAGCAGGTACTGGACCGGGGCGTCCCAGCGCAGGACTTCCTCGACGGCGTTGGGCACCAGCTCCGGGTCGTCGATGAGCTGCTTCCTGATCCCGGGGTCGTCCAGCACGGTGAGGACGCAGTTGCCGATCAGGTTCACCGTGGTCTCGAAGCCGGCTCCGAGCAGGACACCGCAGGTGGCGATCATGTCGTGCCAGGTCAGCGGCTCGCCCTCGGGTTCGGCCTGCACCATGAAGGACACCAGGTCGTTGCCCGGTTCACGCCGGCGCAGTTCGATCAGGCCGCCGAAGAACTCCTGCATCTCGATGAGCATCTGCCGGAAGGTCTTCAGGTCCCGCATGGTGCGGATGCCGTCGACCGAGGTGCCGATGATGCCGCCCCACTCACGGAAGCGCTCGAAGTCCTCTTCGCCGATGCCGAAGAACGCGGCGATCACCCGGATCGGCACGCGCACGGCGAGGTCGTTGACGGCGTCCCACTCGTCCTGGCCCGCCAGGTCGTCGAGCAGCTCTTCGAGCATGGTCTCGATGGTCGCGGTGCGCTCCCGGATCGCCCGGGGCGAGAACCACGGCGCGACCATGCGTCGCAGCCGGGTGTGGTCCGGGGGGTCCATGGAGAGGAAGGAGTCGTCCATCGGCACGATGAGACGCTCGCCCCGGTCGTCGTACACCGTGGTGTCGATCGGCTTCGCCTTCGCGACCGCGAAGGAGCCGAAACGGGCGCTGTCGCGGAGAATCATCGACGCCAGTTCGTGATCGCACGTGGCGAATGCGCCGATATTTCCGCGAATGAGAGCACCCTTTTCCCTGATGCTCTCATATATTAAGTAAGGGTCCCTCTCGGGACGCCGCGCGATCAGCTGTGCGACAGGATCCCCCGACATCATGAGAATCCGAAGCATGATTCGCGACATTAACATTTTGGATGTTGACGTTGCCATTTCTTGCTTCGCCATAGCGTCATCCTGACACTCTGACGACCAACCGTCAAGTGACTTAGATCACAGTTGCCCCTTGATCGAGTGCGGATTACTCTCATCGAACCCGCCCGGACTTCGAATCGAGCCCGCCCCGTCCGCCCGAAACGACCGAATGGGCCGGCTTCACCATTCCCCCACCAAGCCGCCCGATTACCCGGTCGACCCCCACCCCGGGTGCCGCGTCCGCGCTTTTCGCGGCCACGGATCCGGCAGAGCGTTTCGGCACCCGTGGATCCGACGCCGCGAGAGGCGGCGGGAGTTCTGCGGCCGAGCGCCCCGGCCACCCCGACCGACCGGTCCGCGCAGCCCACCCGGCGACCGCCGGCACCACGGACCGGAGCGCCCATCTCCCCCGCCCGGGCGGGCGGTAAACGTCTCCTCGCCCATGTCACGATGGCTCGATCCGGCCACCGGGGCCTTGGCCCCGCCGCACCCGGACACCCCGGTCGTGCCGCACCCGGGCCGCCACGACCGGTGCGACGACCGCCGGCCGGAATCCGTTACAGCGCCGACCGGCACCCGTGAGCGACGAATTCCGGGCATTCACCGACGGATCGACGGCGCTATTCGGCCACGGCAATCGGGGCGACCACCGCCGTCGATGTCGTGAAACGCCCGAAGGCACCTTGGAATCACCTTTTCGGCCTTCTTCACCGATGGTCGGCACTCGACCTCCGCCAGGCCATCCAGAAATCTTCACCCGGCTACCGGAGGGAGCTCACCGAGGAATCGGGGAAAGCCCACGAAGCGACGCGGCGAGCCCCGGCGACGCGAAAATCAGGGTGGCTGCCAGGCCGCTCCTACCAATGCGCCCGCAGGACGACAGCGGGCTCTTTTCGGCCACGCCGGGAGCTGTTTCGGACTTCCCGTCACGACCCTCCCGGCGAGTCCGGGCCACGGCCGGGCCGGGCAGTTCCACGGGGCCGGTCGCGGCATTCCACCGGGATGCCCCGGCCGTACCGATCCGGACGGCCACGCCCCTTTCGGCGGGAATGCGACACAGCTCCGCGACGGCACTCCCGGAGGCGGGCCGGCGCGCGCCACGACGGCGGTGCGGCCCCGCCGGTGCGCCGGGCCCTAGGACCGGCCGGCGGCGTGCTCCGCGAGGAAGGCGCCGGCGTGTGCGGCGGCCTCCTCCTTGGTCGGGTACCAGGTGTCGCCCCCGGCGGTGCCGTGCGCGCCGTCCGCACCCTCACCCGTCCAGCTCCAGCCGCCGGACTCGGGGTCCTGCACCAGTTCGGCCGTCCCGCCGAACAGCTTCAGCCCCGCGCCGGGCTGCGCCGCCGTGGGGCGGGTGACCGCTTCGGGCCACTTCTTGCGCGCGCCCTGCCGGGTGATGCCCCAGACGGCCCCCAGCTGCTCGTAGCTCGCGCCGTAGGAACCGGCGGTGCCGGCCGCGATCGCCGTCAGTCGCTTGACCTCCGCGTCCACCACCTTCCAGGCGGCAAGGACGGACAGGGTCACGTCGACCGGGTCCGCCTCCCACATCCGCTCCTCGGGCAGCCCCGAGGTCCGGGAGCGGATGGCCGAGGCGAGCGGGTTGAGGGCGTCGAGGAGAGCCTTGTCCAGCTCGGTCTGCTCTTCGAGGGTGATCTCAGTCGAAGTCATGCGACAACCATAGTTCCCACAGAAGAGTCTGGCAACTTTAGTTTCCGAGCCTTGCCGGCCGGGGGCAGGGCGGCCGGCTCCACCGGCGAGCACGCGACCCGACCCACCCGACAGGCCGCGAACGGGTGAAGCATGTCACGGCTACGCCCCGTCCCCCGGTGGGGCGCGGGCGGGTAGGTTCCTGCGTCCGAGGGGAAGAGACTCCCCCTCGGACGCAGAGCCCGCCGTGAAGAGTTCCTCCGACGAGAGAGGCACGAGTGATGTCTGCACAGGACGCCACGCACCACCCCCCGCTGCGCATCGGTGTGGTGGCCGAGTCGGCCGCCGGGGAGACCCGCGTCGCCGCGACACCGTCGACGGTGCGCGGACTGCTCGCCCTCGGCTACGAGGTCACCGTCGAATCGGGGGCCGGCGCGGCCTCCGGCTTCACCGACGAGGCCTACACCGGGACCGGCGCACACCTCGGGGACGCGTGGACGGCCGACGTCGTCCTGAAGGTCAACGCCCCGTCGACCGCCGAGATCACCCGACTGAGTGACGGCGCGACCCTGGTCGGTCTGCTCGCCCCGGCCCAGCGGCCCGACCTGCTGGAGGCGCTGTCCTCGCGCCCGCTCACCGCGCTCGCGCTGGACGCGGTGCCGCGGATCTCCCGCGCGCAGTCGATGGACGTGCTCAGCTCGATGGCGAACATCGCCGGCTACCGGGCCGTGATCGAGGCCGCCCATGTGTTCGGCCGCTTCTTCACCGGCCAGGTGACGGCCGCGGGCAAGGTCCCGCCGGCGAAGGTCCTGGTGGCCGGTGCCGGCGTGGCCGGGCTCGCCGCCATCGGCGCCGCCTCCAGCCTGGGGGCGATCGTCCGCGCGACCGACCCCCGGCCGGAAGTCGCCGACCAGGTCAAGTCATTGGGCGGCGAGTACCTCGCCGTGCAGGTCGCGCAGGAGGCGGGCACCGACGGCTACGCCAAGGCGACCTCCGCCGACTACGACCGCGCCGCGGCCGAGCTCTACCACGAGCAGGCCGAGGACGTGGACATCGTCATCACCACCGCGCTGATCCCCGGGCGGCCGGCCCCGCGGCTGCTCACCGCCGAGGACGTGGCGGCGATGAAGCCCGGGAGCGTCGTCGTCGACATGGCCGCCGCCCAGGGCGGCAACGTCGAGGGGACGGTGGCGGGCCGCACGGTGGTCACCGCCAACGGCGTCACCATCATCGGGTACACCGACCTCGCGTCCCGGCTGCCCGCCCAGGCGTCACAGCTGTTCGGGACCAACCTGGTCAACCTGCTCACCTTGCTGACGCCGGGCAAGGACGGGCGGTTGGTCGTCGACTTCGACGACGTGGTCCAGCGCGCGGTGACCGTGGTCCGGGCGGGCGAGATCACCTGGCCACCGCCCCCGGTGGCCGTCTCGGCCGCTCCCGCCGCACAGCCCGCGGCCGCCCCGGCGGCTCCGGCGCCGAAACCGCCCCGGCTCACTCCGGCGGCCCGGTTCGGCCTGATCGGGCTCGGGATGCTGGCGACGTTCCTGCTGATCGCCGTCGCCCCGGCCCAGCTCGCGGAGAACTTCACGGTGTTCGCGCTGGCGGTGGTGATCGGCTACTACGTCATCGGGAAGGTCCACCACGCCCTGCACACCCCGTTGATGTCGGTGACCAACGCGATCTCCGGGATCGTCGTGGTCGGCGCCCTGCTGCAGATCGGGCACGGGGGTGTGCTGGTCACCGTGCTGGCCTTCGTGGCCGTCCTGCTGACGAGCGTGAACATCTTCGGCGGCTTCGCCGTCACCCGCCGCATGCTGTCCATGTTCTCGAAAGGCTGAGCCCCGATGACTTCCACGACGGCCGCCCACGCCGCGGACCTGGTCGCCGCCCTGCTGTTCATCCTCAGTCTGGCCGGGCTGTCACAGCACCGCACCTCTCGTGCCGGCGTCGTCTACGGCATCGCCGGCATGGCCCTCGCCCTGGTCGCCACCGTGGTGCTGGCGGCCCGCAGCATCAGCGCCGGCGCGGTCGCCCTGATCCTCGTCGCGATGGCGCTGGGCGGCGTGGTCGGCCTGTGGCGGGCGCGGCGGGTCGAGATGACGCAGATGCCGGAACTGATCGCCGTCCTGCACAGCTTCGTCGGTCTCGCCGCGGTGCTGGTCGGCTGGAACAGCTACCTGGAGGTCGAGTCCCGGGGCTCGGCCCAGGTCGCCGTCGCCGCCGACCTGCTGCGGATCCACCACGCCGAGGTGGTGATCGGCGTCTTCATCGGAGCGGTCACCTTCACCGGCTCCGTCGTCGCCTTCCTCAAGCTGTCCGGCCGGATCGCCTCCCGGCCGCTGATGCTGCCCGGCAAGAACGCGCTGAACCTCGGCGCACTCGCCGCGTTCGTCGCGCTCACGGTCTGGTTCACCGTCGCCCCGGGCCTGGGCCTCGTGATCGCGGTGACCGTGCTCGCGCTCGCGCTGGGCTGGCACCTGGTCGCCTCGATCGGCGGCGGCGACATGCCCGTCGTCGTCTCCATGCTCAACAGCTACTCCGGCTGGGCGGCGGCCGCGGCCGGGTTCCTGCTCGACAACAACCTGCTCATCGTCACCGGCGCACTGGTCGGCTCCTCGGGCGCCTACCTGTCCTACATCATGTGCAAGGCGATGAACCGCTCCTTCCTCTCCGTCATCGCCGGCGGCTTCGGCATCGAAGCGCCCGCCGGCGGGGGCGGGGAGCAGGGCGAGCACCGCGAGATCCGCGCCGAGGAGGCGGCGGGGCAGCTCGCGCAGGCCCGCACGGTCGTCATCACCCCGGGCTACGGCATGGCGGTGGCCCAGGCGCAGCACCCGGTCGCGGAGCTCACCCGCCGGCTGCGCGAGCGCGGCGTCGAGGTCCGCTTCGGCGTCCACCCCGTCGCCGGGCGCCTGCCCGGGCACATGAACGTGCTGCTCGCCGAGGCGAAGGTGCCCTACGACATCGTCCTGGAGATGGACGAGATCAACGACGACCTCGCGGCCACCTCCGTCGTCCTCGTCATCGGCGCCAACGACACCGTCAATCCCGCCGCCATGGACGACCCCACCAGCCCCATCGCCGGCATGCCGGTGCTGCGGGTGTGGGAGGCGGAGCAGGTGATCGTGTTCAAGCGGTCGATGGCCTCCGGCTACGCGGGGGTGCAGAACCCGCTGTTCTTCCGCGAGAACAGCGCCATGCTCTTCGGCGACGCCAAACAGAGCGTCGAGGACATCCTGCGTGCCCTCGACGCCGACGGCCGGGACGCCCCGGCACCGGCCGCCCGCCGGACGGCGACGGCCGGCCGGACGGCCGGGTAGGCCCGCCGGCGGGTCCCGGTGTGCCGGCCGGCGCACCGGCACCCGCCGCCCGGGCCGCCCACGCCCGGTGCCCGGGCCCGCTCGGAAATCCGTCCCGGATTCCATCCTTCGCCGTGTCGATCCGCGGCCGGCCCCTTCGACCTGGGATAGAGAGGATCGGAGACCGGTCCCCGGACGAAGGAGCGCAGCCATGGCGAAGTACATGTTGATCATGCGGGGCAGCGACGAGTCGCTCGCGAAGATGAGGGAGACGCCGTTCGAGGAGATGCTCGAAACGATGGGCCGCTACAACGACGAGCTGATCCGGGCCGGCGTGCTCGTCGCGGCCGAGGGCCTGGACGACGCCGAACAGGGCGCGGTGGTCGATGTGAGCGGGCCGACCCCGGTCGTCACCGACGGCCCGTACGGCGAGACCAGGGAACTGTTCGGCGGCTTCTTCATCCTCAATGTGGCGTCGAAGCAGGAGGCGGTCGAATGGGCCAAGCGACTGCCGTCGTTCCCCGGCACGAAGATCGAGATCCGGCGCGTACCGGGGATCGACGAGTTCCCCCAGGACAACGAGTGGATCATCAAGGAGCGGGCCTGGCGCGAGCGGACCGGCCAGCTCTGACACCCGCGACGACGGACGGCCGGCCGGGCGGCGATCCGCCCGGCGTGCCGTCGAGGCGCTCCGGCGGATCGAGTCGGCGCGGATCGTCGGCGCCCTCGCCCGGTCCACCGGGGACTTCGACCTCGCCGAGGACGTCGCGCAGGAGGCCCGGGCGCAGGCACTCGTGGTCCGGGCGCGCGACGGCGAGCCGGCCGGCCCGGTGAGGTGGCTGTTCGGCCCGCGCCCCGGCGCCGGGCGGGCGACGCCACCACCGCACCCCCGGCGCTCCGGGCGGCAGGCCGTGATCCCGTGCCGCCGGGGCCGGATGACTGGGCCGGGCGGGTGAGGTCGGGGAGGTACCGGTGTGGTACCCGGGGGTGATCGCGGGTGCGGGCGGGAGGCTGGCGCTCCGGGGCAGGGAGCCAGGCAGGCAGGAGAGAGCGCGTGAGCGAGCGCAGCCGTCGAGGTACCGGTAGCAGCACGACTGCGGACGGGACGCGGACGGCCGGTGATCCCGGTGTGCTGGGGACGGCGCTCGCCGTGGTGCTGGCGTTCTCCCTCGCGCAGGGTTCGTGGCAGTGGTTCTCCACCTACCTCGGCGTGACGCTGCTCGCGGTGGTGGTGTCCTTCGGCCGGGTGCCGGTGCTGACGCCGGGTCGACGGGTGGCCTACGGGTGGAGCCTGGCGGCGTACTCGCTGGTCGTGGGCCTGTGCGTGGCCCTGGCGGTGGCTCCGGCGCTGCAGCGCTGGGACGGGCTGTTCCCCGTGCCGGGCGCCCGCCACGCCTGCGTGGAGTCGGGCCGGTACCAGAGCATGCAGGCGCGGGCCGCGCTGGGCGCCCTCGCCGGTCACGACGGTGACGCGCTGGCCTCCGCGCAGCGGGAGCAGAGCCGCCAGGCCGTCGACGACTGCCTGGCGGCGACGACGACGCGCTGGCTGCCGGTGTACGCCCTGGGGGCGGCCCTGCTGGTGGGCGCGGGTGCGTGGTCGTGGGAGCGGGCCCGGACCCGGAGGACGACGGCGGGGCCCGCCTGAACTCTCCGGACGCCCCGGCCCGTCAGCAGAGCGTGCCCGGTCTCGCCGCCGTGGCCCTGACCCGCACGCGCCGCGCCGCACCGCACCGCGCCGCACCGCGCCGAACCGCCGACCGGTCAGCCCGCTTCGGCTGCCGCCTCCCACACGGACCGCAGGTGCGGGTCGACGTCGCCGGCCTGGCGAAGACCCGCTCGGTAGGCCGGCTCCCAGGCGGCCACGTCTCCCAGGTCCGGGCCGAACGCCTCGACCGAAGCCGGATCGGGGCTGAGGGTCACCACGGTCCGCGCCCCCACCCCCGCCACCTGCTGGTCGGCTCGCCCCTCGGGAAACTGGTGCGCCATCGGGTCGACCACGACCAGCGTCCGGGCACCGACGGCGAGATCGGCGTTGAGACCGGCCCGCAGCGCCCCGTCCATGTACCGCCGGCCGCCGACGGTGACCGGCGGCGCGGCTCCGGGGAAGGCACTGCTCGCCGCCACTGCGGAGACCAGCGGCACCCCGCTGTCCCGGTCCCACACCACGGGCTCACCGGTACTCGCGTCCACGGCGGTGATCACCAGGTGTCGCTCCGGCCACGCGTCCGCGCCGATCAGGGCGGCGCGCCCGGCGATCAGCGCTTCCTCGGCCCCGGGGACGGTGGCGTCGAGGGCGAGCCGGCCCACCCGGCGCCTGGCCTCGCCGGGTTCCAGACCGCCCTCGCCCAGCACGCCGAACACCCGGCCCATCAGCTCGGGGTCCGGCGTGACCCGGTGCTCGGGCCGGCGGGGCACCGTCGCGAGCCGGCCCGGATCCTGCCCGGTGGCGAGCACCGCGCCGACGATCGCGCCGGCCGACGTTCCGACGATCAGATCGGCCCCGCCCAGATCCACGCCGGCGCGGCGCAACCCGTGGGCCAGCCCCGCCGCCCATGCCGTGCCGACGACGCCGCCGGGTCCCAGGACGAGCGCTCGGTCGATGGTGTGCATGTGGCCCCCTCGTTGTTGAAACAGTCGTACCATATACACGCCTCCCGCCGCTCCGGCTTCGAGGCCCGGGAAGGAGACCCTCCGTGGGACGACCCGCAGATCCCGCCCGTCGTGAGCGCACCCTCGCGCGGGCGACCGACTACGTGCTGGCCCACGGCCTGGCCGGGCTCAGCCTGCGGCCCCTGGCCACGGCCCTCGACACCAGCCCGCGGATGCTGCTCTACGACTTCGGCAGCAAGCAGGAGCTGGTCGCCGCGGTCCTCGCCGAGGCCCGCCGCCGAGGTGCGGTACGCCTGGCCGGGCGCCTTCCGGCCGCGACGGGCTCCGTGCAGGAGCGACTGCGGGGCATCTGGGCATGGATCAGCGCGGACGAACGTGCACCGTTCGTCCGGCTCTTCTTCGAGGTGCACGCCGACGGTTTGCACCACCCCGAGAACTACCCCGACCAGGGCCAGGCGATCACGGACTGGTTCGACACCCTCGGTGCCACCTTCCGCGACGTCTGCACCGGCCCCGAGGACACCGTCACGCCCACGTTGGTCATGGCCGTGATCCGGGGCCTGCTGTTCGATCTCACCACGACCGGCGACCGCCACCGGGCCGATCGCGCACTGGACCGCTTCGCCGAACTCCTGGATCGCTGAACCACGGGCCGGCTCCTCCTGCGGCCGCACCTCGACGGCCCGGCCTCACGGCGGTCGGCGACCGGCCGTGGCCTGCCGCCGACCGGTGCCTCAGGAGGTGAGCTGGCCCGGTCGGCCCGGCACCCACAGCGGCGCCGGACCGGCATGCGGCATGGACCTGGTCGCGTACTCCTCCAGGCAGGCCGCCGCCCGGCCCGGGTCGCCATCGCCGAGCTCCACCAGGGCGGAGGCGGCGGACCGGGCGCAGGAGAGCGTCAGGGCAAGGGTGTCCTGGCGCCGGTGGTGGTGACGGACGTAGGCCTCGCACCGCTCGGCGATGCGACGGCCGTGCGTCTCCCGCTCCGTCTCGCCGGCGTGGTCGCGGCCGGCGGTCGCCGCCTGCACCCCGTGCCAGACGAGGGTCAGCGCGACGGGTTCGGCCGGATGGGCCGCGTCGGCCCGGCGACACCTCTCACGGGCCTCGGCCGACTGCCGGCCGAGCCGGTCCAGTGCGGCCGGACCGTCCCCGTCGCAGGTCCGCAGGGCCAGCTCCGCCGCCCGGTGTACGACCGCCCGCAGGACCGCTCCCGCCGGTACCCGGAGCCCGGGCGCCGCCGGGTCGGCGAAGGCCAGCCAGCTGTCCGCGAACGAGGCCGCCCGCACCTGCCACAGCCACGGCGGGGCCCCGGCCGCCGCACCCGATCGCTCTCCCGCCGCCAGCCGGACCAGACCCACGGCGGCGAGATCCGCCGCAGCCGCGTCCGACCCGAGCCCGAACAGCCGTCCACTACTCCTCAACACGCACCCCCGTCAGCGGCCATCACCTGGTGACGGCACATCTCACCACAGTGGGACGCGAACGAACTGGCCTCGGCCGCCGATGAGACCCAGGACACGTGCTGGGCCCCGTCACCCCGGGGCCCCGTGCAGCGGCCCGGGGGCCGCCCGGCCGCGTGGCGGAGTCGGTTCACAGGACCCCCGCGCCGGGACGGCGCGGCCGCCCTCGGCGGTCAGCGGGCCGGCAGCGAGAGGCCACGCCGGCGAGGGCGCCGCCTCGCGCGCGTTCCGCTGCCGCGACCCGCGGGGCGCCGTGGGCGGGCGCGCGGGTCAGCCGGCGGACCGATAGCTAATTCATCGACATACTCTCATCATTGACCTATGCTCACCTCCATGGCTAACCGTCAACTACAGGAGCCGACCAGGCTCGTACTCACCGCGCTGGCCGACGCCCCGCGGCACGGCTACGCGATCGTCCAGGAGGTCCTGGCCATCTCCGGCGGCCGGACCAAGCTCCTCACCGGCACCCTCTACACGGCACTGGACCGCCTCCTCCAGCAGGGGCTGATCCGGATCGACCACGAGGAGACCGTCGCCGGCCGGATGCGCCGCACCTTCGCCCTCACCGAGGAGGGCCGACAGGTGCTCGGCGAGGAGACGGAACGCCTGCGCGCCGGGGTGGCCGAGGCCGACCGCCGGCTCGCCCTCGGCCGCGGTCCCGCCCTCGGCCCGCTCCGGCTGAACGGAGCCACGGCATGAGCACGCCCTCACAGGCCACCGCCCTACCCACCCGGCTCCCGCTGATCGGGCTCTACCCCGCCGCCTACCGGGCGTCCCACGGAGAGGAGATCGCCGCCGTCTTCGCGGAGTCCGTCCAGGGCGGCGACCGCGGCACCGTCGTGCGCGAATGGGCGGCCCTCGCCGCGCACGCCGCCCGGCTGCGCACCCGGCTCAGCTCGCGCGACCCCGCCGGCCGAATCCTCGCCGGCGCCGCGCCGTTCATGCTCGCCGGCGGAGCGGGCCTGGCCACCGTCCACCTGGTGATGGGCCTCTTCCTCACGGTGCCCCTGTTCGAGCTGGGCGGTTCGAACGCCACGGCCACCGCCGTGGTGGGCGCGGTGCAGACCGCCCCCTGGATCCTTGCGCTGCTCTGCGCCGCCCTCGGCCGCTGGGGCTACGCCCGGGTGCTGGTCCTGGCCGGCACCCTTGCCCGGATCGGCGCCTTCGCCGGCTACTTCGTCCACCCGGCCGGGGCGTTCGCGCAGTACCTCTTCCTGCTCCCGCTGTGGCTCCTGCTCGCCGCGCCGATCCTCATCGCCCCGCCCGACGCCGTCGACCAGTCCACCCGTGGCCGCACCGGGGTGACGATCGCCGCCCTCGCCCTCGCCCTGCCGATGACCGCACTCGTCCTGCGCTGGCCCTGGCGCGGGGCCGGGGACTACTCCGAACCCGTCTTCTCCACCGGCCTGCAGACCCTCCTCGACGTTTCCTCGGCCTGGCCCGCCTTCGTGATGGCCACCGCCCATCTCGTCCAGCTCGCCGCCGCCCGACCCGACCGGCTGCGCGCCGCCGGCACCGCCCTGGCCGTCCTCCCCTGGACCGTCATGCTCGCCGCGCCCTACTACTGGCGGCCACCGCGCGACCTCGCCGAACTCGCCCGCAACGCCGCGGTCGTCGCCGCCTTCCTGATCGTCGCCACCGGCCTCGCCGCCCTGCGCCGCGCCCTCACCGGCGCCCCGAAGCCGGTAGAACCGGCCTGACCGCACCGCGGACCCGCCACCGGACCGGGCCGGCCTCAGCGCCGGCCCGGCTCCGCGCCTGCGATCGCCGCGGCGGGACGCACCACCGCCCACCGACCCCGGCCGGGCGGAGCCGCGCCGCCGAGCCTCCTCGGGCGGTCGCCGGGGCGCGCCGTGCTCACCCCGCCGGGGGCCGGCGCGGGGTGCGGCGAGCGCGACGAACGAGCGCAGTTCCGCGGCCTCGGCGCCGCCGTCAGCGGGCGCCTGGAGGGTGCGCGGGTGCCCACGCCGGACTTCGTCTACGAGCGGTCCCACCGCCTCGACCTCGGCGGCCGGTCGGTGCGGCTGAGCGCCGTCGGCCGGGCTCACAGCAGGGGCGGCGACCAGGTGATCACCGTGCCCGACGCCGGTGTGCTGTTCACCGGCGATCTGGCCGAGACCGGACAGTTCGCGATCTTCCCGTGGTTCCCGCCGCACGACACCGACGTGAGCGGGCTCGGATGGATCGAGGTCATGGCCCGGCTGGCGGCGGCGAGGCCGCGGACGGTCGTGCCGGGCCACGGCGCCGTCGGCGGCGCCGAGGTGGTCGAGGACGTGCTCGACCACGCTCCCCGGAGGGGTCGGCCCTCCGCACCGGTGCACGTCCCCTCGGCACCGGTGCACGTCCGAGGTCGTCACCGCCTCGGCGGCCACGGCCGCCGGCGGCCCCGTGCTCGCCCCCGGCAACCCTCCCGGGAGGGATCAGGCGCAGTCCGGGCAGATCCCGCGGTAGGTGACCTCGGCGGTGGCGACGGCGAAGCCGAACCGCTGCTCCGCCGGCAGGTCCGCGAGCGGATCTCCGGCCGGCTGGACGTCGCGGATCGTGCCGCAGCCGGAGCACACCAGGTGCTGGTGCGGGCGGTGCGCGTTGGGGTCGTAGCGCCTGGCCCGGCCGTCGGTGGCGACCTCCATGACCTCGCCGAGACCGACCAGCTCGCCCAGCGTGTTGTAGACGGTCGCCCGGGAGATCTCCGGCAGCCGCTGGACGGCGCGGGCGTGCACCTCGTCGGCCGTGAGGTGGACGTGATCGCCGTCGAGGACCTCCGCGACGACACGCCGTTGGGCGGTCAGCCGCCAGCCGCGCCCTCTCAGCCGTACCAGCAGGTCACTCATATCGGTTCACCTATTCAGGCTCATGGGGGAACCCCGGATTCTAGCAGTGGCCTTACGAACCCCGACGGGATACGGACTCGGTGTGGTTCTTGACTTGGAATCCGTCCATCGTAGGATCGGTTCCGGCGATAACCTAGGGGGCAGTGAGGCTCCGGAACGGCGGTGAGCACCTCCGCGTCGGGTGAGCTACTCCTCCTCATTGAACGACCCTCCCAGGTGCTTCACCCTTCGATCGTTCCTGAACACAGTGATCCGCCCGGCCCGGAAGGATTCCCATGTCTGAGAACCACGACGCGATCGTCACCGATGCGAAGGCGGAGGGCGGAGGCTGCCCGGTCGCGCACGGACGCGCCCCGCACCCCACCCAGGGCGGTGGAAACCGCCAGTGGTGGCCGGACCGGCTCAACCTGAAGATCCTTGCCAAGAACCCGGCCGTGGCCAACCCGCTCGGTGCGGACTTCGACTACGCCGCGGCGTTCGAATCGCTCGACCTGGCGGCCGTCAAGCGCGACCTCGCCGAGGTGCTGACCACCTCGCAGGACTGGTGGCCGGCCGACTTCGGCCACTACGGCCCCTTCATGATCCGGATGGCCTGGCACAGCGCGGGCACCTACCGGATCAGCGACGGCCGCGGCGGCGCCGGTGCCGGCCAGCAGCGCTTCGCCCCGCTCAACAGCTGGCCGGACAACGCCAACCTCGACAAGGCCCGCCGCCTGCTGTGGCCGGTGAAGAAGAAGTACGGCCAGAGCCTGTCCTGGGCCGACCTCCTGATCCTGGCCGGCAACGTCGCGCTGGAGACGATGGGCTTCGAGACCTTCGGCTTCGGCGGCGGCCGCGAGGACGTCTGGGAGTCGGAGGAGGACGTCTACTGGGGCCCCGAGACGACCTGGCTCGACGACGAGCGCTACACCGGCGACCGCGACCTGGAGAGTCCGCTGGGTGCGGTCCAGATGGGCCTGATCTACGTCAACCCGGAGGGCCCCAACGGCAACCCGGACCCGATCGCCGCGGCCCGCGACATCCGCGAGACCTTCCGCCGGATGGCGATGAACGACGAGGAGACCGTCGCCCTGATCGCGGGCGGCCACACCTTCGGCAAGACCCACGGCGCGGGCCCGGCCGACAACGTCGGCCCCGACCCCGAGGCCGCCCCGCTGGAGCAGCAGGGCCTGGGCTGGAGCAGCGCCTACGGCACCGGCAAGGGCGGCGACGCGATCACCAGCGGCCTGGAGGGCATCTGGACCAACACGCCCGTCACCTGGGACAACTCCTTCTTCGAGATCCTCTTCGGCTACGAGTGGGAGCTGTTCAAGAGCCCGGCCGGCGCCCACCAGTGGCGGCCCAAGGAGGGTGCCGGCGCCGGCACCGTCCCGGACGCGCACGACGGCTCGAAGACCCACGCCCCGACCATGCTGACCACCGACCTCTCGCTGCGGTTCGACCCGGTCTACGAGCAGATCTCCCGGCGCTTCCTGGCCGACCCCGCGCAGTTCGCGGACGCCTTCGCCCGGGCCTGGTTCAAGCTCACCCACCGCGACATGGGTCCGGTCGTGCGCTACCTCGGCCCCGAGGTCCCGTCGGAGCCCCTGCTGTGGCAGGACCCGCTGCCCGCCGCCACCCACGCCCCGATCGACGCCGAGGACATCGCCGCCCTCAAGCGGCAGGTGCTGGCCTCCGGCCTGTCGGTCTCCCAGCTGGTCTCCACCGCCTGGGCCTCGGCGTCCTCCTTCCGCGGCAGCGACATGCGCGGCGGCGCCAACGGCGCGCGCATCCGGCTGGAGCCGCAGAGCGGCTGGGAGGTCAACGAGCCCGACGAGCTGGCGACCGTGCTGCGCACCCTGGGGTCCGTGCGGGAGTCGTTCAACTCCGGCCGGACCGACGGCAAGGCGGTCTCGATCGCGGACCTGATCGTCCTCGCGGGCGCGGCGGGTGTCGAGAAGGCCGCCGCCGACGCCGGCTTCCCGGTCGAGGTGCCGTTCACCCCGGGCCGGGTGGACGCCTCCCAGGAGGAGACGGACGTCGAGTCCTTCGCGGCGCTGGAGCCGACCGCCGACGGGTTCCGCAACTACCTCGGCAAGGGCAACCGCCTGCCGGCCGAGTACCTGCTGCTGGACCGGGCCAACCTGCTGACCCTGAGCGCCCCGGAGATGACCGTCCTGGTCGGCGGCCTGCGCGTGCTGGGCGCCAACCACCAGCAGTCCTCGCTGGGCGTCCTGACCCGCACCCCCGGGCGGCTGACCAACGACTTCTTCGTCAACCTGCTCGACCTGGGCACGACGTGGAAGGCGACCTCCGCGGACGCGAGCACCTTCGAGGGCCGGGACGCCGCCACCGGTGAGGTCCGCTGGACCGGCACCCGGGCCGACCTGGTGTTCGGCTCCAACTCGGAGCTGCGCGCGCTCGCCGAGGTCTACGCGAGCGACGACGCCAAGGAGAAGTTCGTGACGGACTTCGTCGCGGCCTGGACCAAGGTGTCCGAGCTGGACCGCTTCGACCTGCGCCGACCGCAGGTCGGCTGAGGACCGGCCGACCGGCCGGCGTGCCCCGGATGCCCGTGCGGCGTCCGGGGCACGCCGCTGTCATCAGGGGTTGAGCGTCCACTTCTGGTTGCCGCCCCCGGTGCAGGTCCAGATCCGGGTGGCCGTGGCATCGGCCGGATTGTTGTCCGCGACGTCCAGGCACTTGTTCGCCGGTACGTTGACCAGGTCGTGGGTGGCCGCGTTGTACGACCAGCGCTGGGCGCCGGTGCCGTTGCAGTCCCACAGCTGCACCCTGGTGCCGTCGGCGGTGCCGGCGGCGTCGACGTCCAGGCACTTGCCGAGCGCGCGCACCGTGCCGTCCGAGCCGACCGTCCACCGCTGCGCGGCGGTCCCATTGCAGGTGTAGAGCTGGACCTGGGTGCCGTTGGCGGTGGCTGCGGCGGCCACGTCCAGGCACTTCCCGGCCAGCCCGGTCAGGGTGCCACCCGTGGGCGCGGCACCGGAGGTCACCCGGACGTAGTCCACGACCAGTTGCCGGGGGAACACGGTGCCTGCGTCGGGGTCGCCGGGCCAGGAGCCGCCGACGGCCAGGTTGAGGATGAGGAAGAACGGCTTGTTGAACGCCCAGCTCCGGCCGCCGAGGTCGGCCGGGGTGCGGCGCTGGTACACCGTGCCGTCCACGGACCAGCTGATCGAGTCGGGTGCCCAGTCGACGGCGAAGGTGTGGAAGGCGTCCGCGAAGGCCTGCCCGGCGGGGAGGCTGTAGCCGGCGCCGATGCCGCCGCTGCCCGAGTAGCCGGGACCGTGGATCGTCCCGTGCACCGTGCCGGGTTCGAACCCGACGTTCTCCATGACGTCGATCTCGCCGCTGTTCGGCCAGCCGACCTGGCCGATGTCGTTGCCCAGCATCCAGAAGGCCGGCCACATGCCCTGGCCGCGCGGGACCTTCATCCGGGTCTCGACGTGGCCGTAGGCCTGGGCGAACCGGCCGGAGGTGTTCAGCCGGGCCGAGGTGTACTGACAGGTGCCGTACCAGCACCGGTAGTTGGCCGGGTTCTCCCGTCGCGCCGTGATCACCAGGTGCCCCTGGCCGTCCAGCGCGGCGTTGGCGTTGCCGGCGGTGTAGTACTGGCGCTCGTGGTTGTCGACGTTGTCTCCGGTCTCGGTCTGCCACCGGCCGGCGTCGACGGCCGCCCCGGCGGGACCGTCGAAGTTGTCCTCGAAGTTCACTGCTTGAAGAGACGCCGGGGCCGCCGAGACCGGGGCGGGCCCCCAGCCGATGGCCGCGACCATGGCCAGCAGGAGGCCGAACGTCGTTGCCAGGGAGCGTCGTCGGACAGACGAGGGCATACGCAACCGCCTTGAGAGAGGGGTCGTGGGAGTGCCCGGCCGGGACCTTTCTTCAGGAAGTGAACTCTCATGACGGAACCCTGTCAATCACTTGACCGGAGCGCGCGGTCCGGCCCGGGCCGCGACCGCTGCGCGAGCCCGGGCGCCCCCGTCGAGGCGGCGACCGCAGACACCGACGATGCGGGCTCCCGCACCCGGGTGACCGTGCGTCAGCGCGCGGGGTCCTGCGCACGGTGGTGCGCGCGCGGGCCGCGCAACGGCTGGGTCCGGCTGAGCACGAGATTGGTGGTGGTGCTGCCGAACTGGGCCAGCGCGTCGACGATCTCCTCCAGGTGGGCCATCGACGTGGCCGCCACCCTGAGGACGTAGCAGTCGTCCCCCGTGGTGCGCACGCACTCCAGGATCTCCGGGCGCTCCCCGAGCAGCCGGCGCAGCGGCTCGTGCCTCGTCCCCGGGTACTTCAGCCGGATCACCGCCAGGACGGGGTACCCGGTGCGTTCCAGGTCCACCTCGGCCCGGTAGCCCGTGATCACCTCGGCCGCCTCCAGCCGCCGCACCCGCTCCGTGGTCGCCGACGCGCTCAGGTTCACCCGCCGCGCCAGTTCCGTGAAGGCGAGCCGGCCGTCCCGTTGGAGTTCGGCGAGGATCGCCCAGTCGGTCGCGTCAAGAGTCACGGTCATCCGGCCAGATTACCGGCGGATCCACGGGCGAACGGCCTGCGAACAGGCAGGAATCCCTTCTGACGGTCCGTACCGCCTGGCTAGGCTCGACGGTATGAAGATCGGAGTCAACGTCCCCAACTTCGGCCCCGGTACGGACCCCGGAGTCCTGCGGAGCTGGGCCCGGACCGTGGAGGATCTGGGCTTCGACCTGCTGATGCTCTCGGACCACATCGCCATCACGCCCGACGTCGCCGAACGCTATCCCGCGCCCTTCTACGAACCCTTCACCACCTTGTCCTGGCTGGCCGGACTCACCACCCGGGTCCGGCTCGGCACCACGGTCCTCATCGCTCCCTACCGGCACCCGCTGGTCACCGCCCGGATGGCGGCCAACCTGAACGAGCTGAGCGACGGCCGGCTGGTCCTCGGCGTGGGAGTGGGGTGGGCGCGGCAGGAGTTCGCCGCCCTCGGGATCCCGTTCGAGCAACGCGGCCGACTGACCGACGCCACCTGCGGGACGTCCGCGCCGCCTGGGCGGACACCGCCGCCTACGGACACCGCGGGATCCCGGTGTGGGTCGGCGGCAACAGCGACGCCGGGATCCGCCGGGCCGTGCGGTTCGGGGAGGCCTGGCACCCGCTGCGCTGCACCGTGTCCTGGCTGCGCGAGGCCGCCGACCGACTGAAGGCGGCGGCGGCCGAACAGCGGCTCCCCGCGCCCGCCCTGGCCCCGCGGATCGCCCTGCGGCTCACCGCGGCGCCGGTGGACGGACCGCAGCGGCTCGCCGGCGAGGGCACGATCGACCAGGTCCTGGACGACCTCGACCAGCTGCGGCAGTTGGGCGCCGAGACCGTCGTCCTCGACCCCTACCACGGCGACCCGCGCGAGACCTGCCGTCCGCACACCGCGCGGCAGGCCCTCGCCACCGTGGCCGCGCACCTCCTCCCGCCCCGTACCGGAACGGAACAGTCATGACCGCACCCGACCACACCCTGCCGGACCACACCCTGCTGCGCCGGGCCGTCGCGCTCGCGGCCGAGGCACACGCGGGCGGCAACCCGCCGTTCGGCTCCCTGCTCGCGGGACCGGACGGCACCGTCCTGGCCGAGGAGCGCAACACGACCCTCACCGACCGGGACATCACCGCGCACCCGGAGCTGAAACTGGCCAGGTGGGCCGCCAGGGAGCTCGACGCCGCCACGGCGGCGGGCACCACCCTGTACACCAGCTGCCAGCCGTGCGGGATGTGCGAGGCCGTCATCCGGCAGGCGGGGCTGCGGCGGGTGGTGTTCGCCCTGTCCAACGAACAGCTCCTGGACATCAGGCCGGGCAGCGGCCGCCCACCGGTACCGCAGGACGGCCCCGCGCTGCTCGACGAGGTGCGGCCCGTGGTCGAGGCCTGGTACCGCTGACCCACCGGCCCCCGCCCGGTCGACCTCCCCCGGAGCGCCTCGGAGCACCCCCACCCTCGCCTACAGGTCATGAGCATTTGCCTAAAGCCTTTAGGCAAATGCATAATCGATTCTGTCGAACGAAAGGATGGCCATGGGACGCGTGGGGCTGACCACCGAGCGCCTGACCCGGGCGGGCGCGGAGCTGGCCGACGAGGTCGGCTTCGAGCAGGTGACCGTCTCGGCACTGGCCCGGCGGTTCGACGTCAAGGTCGCGAGCCTGTACTCGCACGTGAAGAGTTCCCAGGACCTCAAGACCAGGATCGCGCTGCTCGCCCTGGAGGAGCTCGCCGACCGGGGCGCCGACGCGCTGGCCGGGCGGGCGGGCAAGGACGCCCTGATCGCCCTGGCGGACGTCTACCGCGACTACGCGCGGCAGCACCCCGGCCGCTACGCCGCCACCAAGCTGCCGCTCACCCCGGAGGCGGCGGCCGGCAGCGCCGGCGGCCGGCACGCGGAGATGACGCGGGCGATCCTGCGCGGCTACGACCTCACGGAACCGGACCAGACCCACGCCGTCCGCCTGCTGGGGAGCGTCTTCCACGGCTACGTCAGCCTGGAACTGGCCGGGAGCTTCAGTCACAGCGCCCCCGACTCCCAGGAGTCCTGGGCCCGGGTCCTGGACGCCCTCGACGCCCTGCTGCGGAACTGGCCCGCGCCCTGACCGGGCCCCGTCTCCGACGGAGGACCGGCCCACGCCAGCCTCCGCCCACGCCCGCCTCGGCCGACCGGCCCGTCGCCCGGTCCGGAGCCTCCGTCACCTCGGAACCACAAGGTAGATGCACATGCCCACCACCCCCCGCCCCTGGATCACCACGCCCGTCACCGGGGAGCTGCTGCGCGGCGCCCTGGACCTGGAGCGGACCGAGCACGGCCTGCTGCCGCACCGGCTCCCCGCCTGGGCCCGTGCCCAGAACACCGACGGACAGCTGGCCATGGCCGAGGCCCAGCCCTCGGGCGTGCGGCTGGCCTTCCGCACCCGGGCCACCGCGGTCGAGCTGGACACCCTGCCCACCAAGCGGGTCTACGTGGGCGCCCCGCCCCGTCCGGACGGCGTGTACGACCTGCTCGTCGACGGACTCCTGGCCGGACAGGCCCGCGTGGCCGGCGGCAACACCCTGACCATCGACATGAGCACCGGCTCCGCGCACGTCGGCCGGGGCCCCGTCGGCACCGCCCGCTTCCCCGCGCTGCCCGAGGGCGTCAAGGACGTCGAGATCTGGCTGCCGCACAACGAGGCCACCGAGCTGGTCGCCCTGCGCACCGACGCCCCCGTGCAACCCGCACCGGACCGGGGCCGCAAGGCCTGGCTGCACCACGGGAGTTCGATCAGCCACGGCTCCGACACCGCAAGCCCCACCACGACCTGGCCGGCGCTCGCCGCGGCCCTCGGCGGCGTGGAGCTGATCAACCTGGGCCTGGGCGGCAGCGCCCTGCTCGACCCCTTTACCGCGCGGACCCTGCGCGACACACCCGCCGACCTGATCAGCGTGAAGATCGGCATCAACCTCGTCAACACCGACCTGATGCGCCTTCGCGCCTTCACCCCGGCCGTCCACGGGTTCCTCGACACCGTCCGCGAGGGGCATCCCGACACGCCGCTGCTCGTCGTCTCGTCCATCCTGTGCCCCATCCACGAGGACACGCCCGGCCCCAGCGCTCCCGACCTCGCCGCCCTCAGCACCGGGCAGCTGAGGTTCCGGGCGACCGGTGACCCGGCGGACCGGACGAGCGGGAAGCTCACCCTGCGCATCATCCGGGACGAGCTGGCCCGCATCGTGCGACAGCGGGCCGCCGAGGACCCGAACCTGCACCACCTCGACGGCCGCGAGCTCTACGGGGAGGCGGACTTCGCCGAGCTTCCCCTGCCCGACCGGCTCCACCCGGACACCGCCGCGCACCGCCGCATCGGTGAGCGCTTCGCCGCCCTGGCCTTCGCCCCCGGCCGCCCGTTCGCCGCCCGGTCCGCGGCCTCCGGAGCCGGGTGAGGACGGCACCCGCCGACAAGCCGCCCCGCCTCCGGGCCGGACAACAGGAACCGCCGCCCGGCCCGGGAGGAGCCGGACGGCGGAAGGAGCCGGCGTGCCGGACGGCGGCCGGCCTCCGACTCGCCGCCGGCACACGACCGGCAGGGCGCGCCGCCCCCGCAGCGCCCGCTGCTCGGGTGCCCCGGGGCCCGGTCGGCACCGGACCCGGCGGCCCCGTTCTGCAGCGGAGTGCTCAGCCGCCGCTCTTGCGACGGAAGTTGCGCTTTCCGCCGACCGCGCCGTGGGCGCCGTGGATCTTCGAGTCGGCGTTCGGCCCACCGGCCGAGCTACCGGCCTTGGTGCCCTGCTTGCGCTCCAGCGCGGCAAGGAAGCGGGCCTTGACGTCGTCCTGCGCGGCGGGCGCCGCGGCGGCCTGGTCGGCCTCCGGGCTCGCGGGGTTCTGCGGGTTCTCGGGCTTCTCGGACGACGTTGATTCGCTGCTCATACAGGACCTCCTGGAGTGGTGATGCCGGTTGACGGCTTCACACACACCTTGTCACGTCCGACGACCCCTCCCGCACCGGTGGTGCCGGTTGCACCCGGTCGGAGCCCGCACACCACCCCCGGCCGGCGGCCGGCCCTGCCCGGTCAGGCGTCCACGGGCCGCCAGGCCGGACCGTCGCCGTCCTGGCGGACGTGCCCGAACACCACGTCGGCGAAGTGGACGCCGAAGCCGATCGTGCCGGGCTCCGCCAGCTCGGCGACGAGGCGGCGGCGGCGGCGATCGGCGGTCCGCGCCAGGTCGTGGTCGAAGCCCGAGGACCAGTCGGGGTGGTCGATCTGGATCGGCGAGTGCACGGCGTCGCCGAAGGCGATCAGCCGCCGCCCGCCCCCGGTGATGACGTACTCGGCGTGCCCGACGGTGTGGCCGGGGGTGATCCGCACCCGCACGCCGGGGAAGACCTCCTCCCCGTCCGTGACCGTGCGGACGCGCCGCGCCAGGGCCGCGACCTGCTCGGCCATGCCCTGCTCCACCAGGAGGTCCCGCCGGTCCCACTCCGGCTCCGAGATCAGGTAGTCGGCACGGGAGAACACCGGCCGGTCACCGCCGGGGGCGGGGAGGCAGGCCCAGCCGAGGTGGTCGGCGTGGAGGTGGGTGAAGGCCACCGCTTCGATGTCCTCGGGGCTGCGACCGAGCTCGGCCAGGCCGTCCGCGAGCGCGCCGCCGTGGATGGTGGCGAGGGGCCCGTCCGGCGCCTCGTGCGCCTGCGGGCCGAAGCCCGCGTCGATCAGCAGCGCCCGGTCACCGTGCTCGACCAGCAGAGCGCCGACGCTCCCCACGAGGTGACCGGCGGCGTCCAGGTACTCCGGGTGCGCGGCCCACACCTCGTCCGTGGAGTCCTGCAACAGGTCCAGCGGTCGCAGCCGCACATCGCCGTCCGGCACGTACGACACCTTCACGTCGCCCAGCCGTATCGAGCGGATTCCGGCCGGCCGGCGCAGTCGCCCGACCTGATCCACCGTCACATCAGCCATGAACTCTCTCCCCTGCTTCGTCGTCAGGTCGTCGCGACCACTCCCGTGGCGACGACGCCACCATATGCATCAAGTTCGAATCATTCAAGCTGTAATTATGTTGGCTTGACGTATTTGCTAGGGTGATGGCATGACGACGTCAGCCGAGCCGCACGCCATCGCCGAGCGACAGCTGTGCGGCCTGGTGAACGGGCTGGCCCAGCGGATCGGCGAGCACGTACGCGAGCGCGCCGCCACCCTGGGCCTCACCGCCTCCCAGGCGACGGCGCTGCGGGAGATGAGCGGGCCGATGACCATGCGGGAGCTCGCCGAGCGCATGAGCTGCGAACCCTCCAACACCACCTTCGTCGTCGACAAGCTGGAGAAGCAGAGCCTGGTCGAGCGGCACCCGCACCCCACCGACCGCCGCGCCAAGCAGCTCGTCCTCACGGCCGAGGGCAGCGCACTGCGCGAACGCCTCCTCGAACTCCTCGCCGTGGACTCCCCGCTGTCCGGCCTCACCCCGCAGGAGAAGCAGCTCCTGCACGGCCTGCTGGAGCAGGCCATCGTCTCCGGTCTCGGGGAGCACCGGTAGAGCCGTCGGCGCTGTGCGATCGAGTCTGCCGGCGAGGTTCGACGACTGGGCCGCTCCCGTTCTCGACCTCCTCCGCCACGGCACCGCCGTCGTCCACCGCCCCCTCCATGTCCTGCTTGCCGCACACCTGGGCCCACCGGCGATCCGCCCGTACGCCTGACGGCAGGCCGAGCCGGGCGACGGCGGCAGGCCCCGGCGGGCCGGTCAGGGGCGGGCCGGTCAGCGGCGGGCCGGTCAGGGGCGGGCCAGTCAGGGGCGACCGATGTCGCGCACGAGCTCCAGACCCAGCACCCGGTCCAGGGCCGCGAAGGTCTCGAAGCGGGCGCCGTCCGCGAGCCCGTCCGCCGCGCGGACGCGGTGCAGCAGGGCGAGCACGGCCGGGGTGTCCAGATCCCCGGTGAACGCGGCCGCAGCCTGCCGTCGGACCTCGTCCGGGACGGGTTTCGAGGGCGTCCACGCCCAGTCGGCGACCTGTCGGCGCCAGTCCCGCAGGGTGGCGGCCGCCTCGTCCAGCTCGCGCGGGCCCGTCCCGACCGGCTCGCGGTACGGGCGGGCGAGCAGCGCCAGGCGCAGGGACGCCGCGTCGACGCCGCCCGAGCCGAGGGCCACCGCGACATCGCCGCCCGGATCGGGTCCGGCGGAGCCCACCGCGAGCCGGACGCCCTCTGCGGCGCCGGACCCGTCGGCACCGGCCGCCAGGACCTGGACGTCCGGCGGGCCACCCAGCGCCCCCGCCAGGTCGCCGAGGGCGACGACGGCCACGTGGGGATGGATACCGAGCGCCGCAGCGGCGCGCTCGAAGACGGCGCCCCGCTCCGCGACGGCGTGGTCCGGCAGCACGAGGACCCGCACCACCTGGAGACCCTCGATCTCCGCGACCCGTTGCAGGACGTCACCGATCAGCGCCGCCCGCAGGTCCCCCGCCCCGGTCCGACCACCGGCGCAGGACAGCCGGACGCCGACCCGGAGCAGCATCCGGCGCCCGGGCGGGACCTCGCTGCTCCGGCCGGTGCGGGCGTCGTACACGCTCAGCGCGGGCTGCCGGCTGCCCGCCCCCGGCCGGGCGACCGCCTCCGGCCGCAGCGCCGGCCGGTCACCGAAGGCCGCCGCACCGCTCACCGCGCCCGTCGGGATGCCCTGTTCGTCCGCCACTCGGCCCCACCTCCTCGGCGAGGCCATCCTCCTCCCCCCGCCACCGGGCCGCCACCGGCCGTTTCGCGGGCGAACGGGCGGCCGGGCGGGCGAACCGCGAACAGGACTCCCAGGACGGGCTCATGACGCGCTAGGTCGACCCCGCGTCCGCCCTGGACTCCGACCACCGGAGCACGTCCCCGGGTCGCCGATCCGACCGGTACCGGCTGAACGCGCCCGGGCCGTTCCACGACGGCCGTACCGCCCCGGCCGCCGGGCCGCTAGGACGTCCGGCCGAAGCAGCGCTCCAGCTCGTCGACGTCGTAGAAGTAGCTGCCCTTCGAGACGGGCACGCAGCCCGACCGGAACGCGGTCTGCTTCTCGTTGTAGAGCATCCGGACCAGGTACCGGTCGCCCTTGCGGTACAGGTCCCACTGGATGTTCGCCCCCATCGGGGCCACCGTCGCACCGCGCCAGGCGTTGCTCGCGTACGTGTAGGGGGACGCCTCGGTGGCCTGCGCCGTACTGCCGGGCAGTCGCATCAGCGCGGCGAGCGGGATGATCTCCTCGGCGTGGGTGAAGCGCAGTTCGGCGCCCGGGCCGCCCGTTCCCGCGCGCCTGTCCTCGACCTTGCGGAACAGGTCGTCGAGGAGCACCCCGGCCATCTTGTAGGTGATGTCCCGGCCGGAGAAGCCCGGGCCCTTGGTGTAGAACTCCTCGGCGTTGTCGAGGTAGCCGAACCAGGCGGCCTCGTCCGAGCCGATGTAGCGGCCCAGGTGCCAGTAGCCCTCGTCCGTGAGGTCGGCGGTGACGCTGTACAGGGCGAAGACGGCCTGCGCCACGTCCACCTCGTTCCCCGCGAAGGGGTAGGCGCCGGCCGCGAGACGGGCGACGAACTGCGCGGTGAAGATCCGCTCCAGGACGTGCCGGGCCGCCTCGTGGCTGCACGGCTGGTCCCGCACCGCGGCCAGGGCGGCGGCCAGCCGCGGGTCCTTCTTGACGTAGTCCGTGTAGTCCTTGTTCACGGCGGACTTGTGGAAGTAGAGCAGGTCGGTGTCGGTCCTGGCCGGGTCGACGGCCTTCGCCAGCGACGGGTCCCCGTCCAGCAGGCCCTTGACGAACTCCGTCCCCGAGTCGACCGCCCGCGGCTGGCCCGAGCTGACCACGTCGATCCGGTCCGGGCCCGCCGGGTCCTCGGCACCGGCGGCGATCCGGTGGAAGAGGCCGGGCAGCCGCTGCTCCATCCGCTCGGCCGTCTCCCGCAGCGCGCGCCGGCCCTGACCGGTCAGGGCTCCGTAGCCCACCTTCGCGTTGGCGTCGAGCAGCGCCCGCACGTCGGGGCCGAAGCTCCTGCCCTGCCTGGTCAGCGCGCCCTCGTCGGCGGCCTGCTGCCAGAGCTTCAGCAGGAGGTCGCCGTCCTCGCTGTCACTGAGCGCGCGGGCGCCGTGCCGGGAGACGGTCTGGGTGAAGACCGCCGTGTAGCCGGCCGGTGCCTGCTGCAGGCTCCGGACGCTCTGCAGCGGGCGGTAGGGCGCCTTGGTGGTGGCGCCCGCCGGTGTGGCGAGGACCTGGCCGTCGTGCGCCTGGGCGGGAACGGCGGCCGCCACGGCCAGCAGCGCGGAGGCGGCCAGTGCCAGGGCGGGGGTGAACGTGCGTCGCATGGGGAGTCCAGGGAGTCGCTCGGGGTCGGGAGAGCCGGGCCGATCCCACTCGATCAGGGTGGCCACCGGGCATCCTGCGAATGTCAGCCCGGTGCACAGGCCGGCAACTCGCCCCTGCCCGGAAGGGCGGCGGGCCGCACCGGGCGGGGTGCGCGAGGGCTCCCCGCCCGGCCGTGCGCCGCATGCTGTGGCGGATGCGGCGGCCGCGCGAGTACGGTTCACAAGTGTCCAGTTCTCCCCCGGGGCGAGACCCGAACCGTCGGACGGCTGCGGCCGGGCCCGGGTGAACGGGCTGCTGCTGGCCGTCGACCCGACGAGCGGGGACTCCCTGCTCGCCGCCTTCGGCGCGCTGGCCGTCCTGGTGGTGGTCTTCGCCGAGTCGGGGCTGCTGGTGGTGGGCTTCTTCCTCCCCGGTGACACCCTGCTGCTGCCCGCCGGGGTGCTCTGCGCCGCCGGTAGTCACACCGGGCCCCACCTGTCGCTCTGGCAGGTGATGGTGTGCGCCGCGGTGGGGTCGGTGGCCGGGGCCCAGGTGGGCTTCCTGCTCGGCCGGCACGGGGGGCGGCCGGTGCTGGCCCGCACCCGCAGCGGCCGCCTGAAGTCGGCGGCGGCCCGGGGGGAGGAACTGCTGCGCCGCTACGGCTACCGGAAGGCGATCGTCCTGGGCCGCTTCGTGCCGCTGGTCCGGACGGTGCTCAGCCCGTTGGCGGGCATGCTGGACGTGCCCACCCGTACGTTCACCGTCTGGCAGATCGTCGGTGGCGTGCTCTGGTCGCAGAGCCTGGTGCTGATGGGGTACTGGCTGGGCGCCGCCGTGCCGGGGATCGAGCACTACCTGTGGTTGCTGGTGGGCGGCGTCGTGGTGCTGTCGGTCCTGCCGCTGCTGCTGCGCCGCCGCAAGGGGCCGGACCGGCACTGACGGCCCCGCCGCTGCGGCTCCGCCGGTACGACTCCGGCCGTCCGGACGACCTCCTCGGCCACCTTCGGACCGGCCCCGGCCCAGTCCACCGCGCGATCGGCCCTCACTCCGGGGACCGGTCGGGCCCCACCGCTCCCGGTGGGGCCCTTCTTCGGTCCGCTACGCCGCCTGGGCGCAGTCGGGGTGTCCCCAGCCGTCCGGGTTCTTGGCGATCGGGTCGCCGACGGCGTAGGAGCGGCCGCAGCGGCAGGAGCCGGGGAACTTGGCCTTGGTGCGGCCGCCGCCGGCCTTGGCGCCCGCCCGCGCGCCGGTCCTCCCGGCGGCCTGGGAGCCGTCGCGGGAACCGGCCTGGCGGGTACGGGTCGACGGCGCCGCGTCGGTGCGGGGAGCGGGCACGACCGCGTCGAAGGAGGTGCCGCCCGCGGGCTGCTGGGCCACCGCCGCGTCGCTCGCCGCCCGGTCGGCGACGGCGTTCAGCGGGTCGCCGTCGACCTGGTGGGCGGCGACGTGGACGAACTCGACGGCCCGCCCGGCCAGCAGCGCGTCGATCGCCACGATCAGGTCCTTGTTCGCGACCGGCGTCCCGGCGGCGGTCTTCCAGCCCTTCCTGCGCCAGCCGGGCAGCCACTGGGTGACCGCCTTCATCGCGTACTGGGAGTCCATCCGGACCTCCAGCGGCGCGCCGGGCTCGACCGCTCCCAACAACTCCTTCAGCGCGGTCAGTTCGGCGACGTTGTTGGTCGCGCGGCCGAGCGGCCCCGCCTCCCAGCGCCCCGGCCGGCCGTCGGCGTCGGCGATGACCCAGGCCCAGGCGGCCGGGCCGGGGTTGCCCTTGGAGGCGCCGTCACAAGCGCCGATGATGCGTTCTGCCATGCAGCGATCATGCCAGGGCCCCGCAGGTCCGCGCACATACCGGGTGGGGAGGGCGGCGCAGCCGGGACGAGCGATTCGTTCAAGACCCGGCGGCACCGGGCGCTCGACACTGGCCCGCATGACCGAACGAGCCTTCACGCCCGCACTGGGCCGCCTCGCCCCGACGCGCTTCTACGACCCGGTGATCGCCCTGATGCGCGAACGCCTGTGGCGCGCCCTGACCGCCATGCACGCCGCACCGCGCCCCGAGGACGTGATCGTGGACGTCGGCTGCGGCACCGGCTCACTCGCCCTGCTCCTGCAGCGGATCGAACCGCGGGCCCGCATCGTCGGCGTCGACCCCGACCCCGACATGCTGGCCCGGGCCCGCCGCAAGAGCGTGCCCGGCGACGCCGCCCCGCAGTGGGAGCTCGGCATGGGCGACGCCCTGCCGCAGCTCCTGGGCACCGGCTCGGCGAGCACCGTCGTCTCCAGCCTGGTGCTCCACCAGTGCCCGCTCGCCACCAAGCGGGCCGTCCTCGCGTCGATGTCCGCGGTGCTGCGCCCGGGCGGCCGGCTGGTCATCGCCGACTACGGACGTCAGCGCACCGCACTGATGCGCCTGGCGTTTCGCACCGTCCAGCTGGCGGACGGCCGGGAGGACACCCAGCCCCAGGCCGACGGCGTGCTGCCCGAGCTGATCCGCGAGGCCGGGTTCCGCGAGGTGCGCGAGGCCGAGGTCGTCCCCACCATCAGCGGGTCCGTCTCCGTCTACACCGCGCGCCGCGGCTGAGGCGCGTAGCAGGGGCCGCACGGCCGCCGGGGTGAGTCCGGTCATCTCGCGCAGCTGCCGGCTGAAGTGCGCCTGGTCGGCGAAGCCGCCCGCGACCGCCGCCTCGGCCGGCGACCGGCCCTCGCCCAGGGCCTGCGCCGCGCGGGCCAGCCGCTGCCAGATCCGCCAGCGGGTCAGCGGCATGCCCAACTGCCGCTGGGCCAGGGCGCGGAGGCGCTGGGGCGAGAGTCCGACCCCGGCGGCGAGGGCCGGCATCGGGATCGGGTGCCTGACCAGTCGGTTCATCGCCAGCCGTAGGCGCGCGTCCACGCTCCCGGACGGGCGCGCGCCCGTGGTACGGAGGTCCTCCTCGCCCAGGCCGTTCAACTCGGGGGTGGCGGTGATGCCGGGGCCACAGCGTTCGCGCAACCGGTCGGCGAAGGCGCTCTGCGGCTCGACGAAGAAGGTGAGCACGTCTCCCGTCGTCGCCATGCGGTGGCGCACCATCGGCGCCACCACCAGCGCCGCGGCACGGTGGCGTCCACCGTCGGCGTCGACCATGGTCACTTCGCCGGACGGCGCGAGGGCGACCTGGAAGGCGGCGTGGGCGTGCAGGCCGCCGTCCGCCGACGGACCCCGGTAAACCGCGTAGCCGTCCCGGACGGCGAAGTACGCCGTCGGTCGTTCCCCGTCCTCCATGCCGCGATCGTGCCAGAGCCGGGGCCGACCCGCCGAAGGGGAGGGCCCACCGAAGGGGCCGGCCCACCGAAGGGGAGGGCCCACCGAACCGGGACGGCCCGCCGGCCACCGCGGGGCCGACCGGTCAGCCGACCGGAATGCCCGGGTTGACGACGCCCCGGCCGCCGGTGACGGTGTTGTCGGCGGTGACGGTGGTCGGGCAGGACCCCGGCGCGTAGGCGGTGACGTCGATCGCGTACCGGGTCGGGCCGGTGGCCCCGGTCAGGTCGGAGCGGTTGTTGCGGAAGACCGTGCCGCAGCCCCAGCCGGCCGCCTGGGAGTGGGTCTGGAAGCCGTCGTTGCGCGTCCGCACGCCCGAGTTGTTCTCCACGACGTAGTCGTTGCCCTTCACGTCGACCCAGGAGTCGTCGTAGTTGACGTCGGTCAGCCCGTTGCCGTCGAAGGTGTTGCCGGAGATCAGGCCCCCGGTGGTGCCCTCCTTGAGATCGATGTTCTCCCCGCCGATGCCGGGGCCGATCACGTTGTTCAGGATCCGGACGTGGTCGCTGTGGTCGGTGAGCGTGTTGGCCGTCCCCACGTACACCCCCTCGCCCTTGCCGTCGTGGGCGGTGCCGGTGTCGCGGACGGTGGAGTTGCGCAGCACGCCGTAGCTGCTGGAGTTGCGGAAGTGCACGCCCTCCATGGTGACGTGATGGACCGTCACCCCGTCGATCTCGACGTGGTCGGCGGCGTCCACCATGATGCCCTTCTGGGCGCCGGTCACGGTGACGCCCCGCACCGTCCAGTACGCCGCGCCGTTCAGGTGGAGTCCGTTGCCGCCGCCGGTGGTCGTGGTCAGCACGGCCTTCGGCGAACCGGTCAGGGTGATCCGGGCGGCGGCGGTGCCGGGCGTCGTGGCCTTGAAGTTGCCCTTGTAGGTGCCGTCGGCGAGCCGGATCGTGCGGCCGGGAGCGGCGGCGGTCAGTGCGGCCTGGAGCTCCTTGGCGGTGGCGACCTCGACCACGCCACCGGCGGCACTGCCGCTCGCGCCGGCCACCGGGGCGGCGCCGGCCGGGGCGGGCAGCAGGGTGAGCGCGACGGCGCCGAGGCCGAGCGCGGCGGCCAGTGCCGGGGTGCGGGCCGGCCGGCGGGCGGAAAGGTACGTCATGACGGGTCGCTCCGTGGGGGTGAGAGCGGGTCAGGGACATGTGCACGTTCAATGTGGACTGGACCACTGCGGATCGTCAATGGCCCGCACCCGACGGCCTGACGAAACGGGCCGGACGACCTTGGTCCGACGGATGGTTGACGAACGGTCACGGGGGGTAGTTGCTCCGCCACCACCCGCATCCGATTCAAGGGGCAGCAGCATGGCCGAGCAGGCCGACCTCATCTTCCACGGCGGCGCCATCGTGACCGTCGCCGACGGGCCGGCGCCGGAGGCCGTCGCGGTCAAGGACGGGCTCATCGTCTTCGTCGGCGGTCTCGACGAAGCGGTCGACCGCTGGAAGGGGCCGCAGACGCGGTTGCGCGACCTGGCGGGGCGGGCGCTGCTGCCGGGCTTCGTCGACGCGCACGGGCACCTCGGCGGGATCGGGCTGCAGGCGACCATCGCGAACCTGCTGGCCGCGCCCGACGGGGACGTCACCGACATCGCCTCGCTCCAGGACAAGCTGCGAGCCTGGGCCGAGAGCCCGGTCGGCGGGGACTCCGACTGGATCATCGGGTTCGGCTACGACGACGCCATGCTCGCCGAGGGCGTACACCCCACCCGTGACGAGTTGGACGAGGTCTCCACCACCCGGCCGGTGCTGGCGATCCACCAGTCCTTCCACCTGGGCGCGGTGAACAGCCTGGGACTGAAGCGGCTCAAGTACGGCGCCGACACCCCTGATCCCGAGGGTGGGGTCATCCGCCGCCGGGAGCTGGCCGTGCCGCCCTCGTACGGCGAGCCCGACGGGGTGCTGGAGGAGAAGGCGTTCAACCCGGCCGCGGACCAGGCGATGGCCGGCCTGCCCGAAGCCGCCCTGCTGGCGCTGTTCATCAAGGGCGCGGAGTCGGCGGCACGGTTCGGCTTCACCACCGTGCAGGAGGGCGGGACCAGCCTCGTCAACCTCAAGGCCCTACGGGACACGGCCGCCGCCGTGCCGTTCAGGATCGACGTGGTCGCCTACGTCAAGGCCGACCAGCTCGCGGACGCTCCGGAGGAGGACCCGGTCGGGGCGAGCCCGGAGTACGTCAACGGCGTGCGCGCGGCCGGGGTGAAGCTGGTCCTGGACGGTTCGCCGCAGGGCCGCACCGCCTGGCTCACCACCCCGTACCTGACGCCGCCGCCCGGCAAGCCCGAGGGCTACTGCGGCTACCCCGCCATCGAGGACGACGGTACCGTCCTGAAGCAGGTCGCAGCCGCGTACGCCAAGGGCTGGCAGGTCCTGGCGCACGTCAACGGGGACGCCGCGATCGACCAGTTCCTCAAGGCCGTCGAGGGCGCCGCCGAGGTGGCCGGCCCCGGCGACCGGCGGACGGTGGCGATCCACGCGCAGACCGCCCGAGCGGACCAGGTCGAGGACTTCGCCCGGCTGGGCGTCATCCCGTCCTTCTTCTCCATGCACACCTACTACTGGGGTGACTGGTACCGCCGGACCGTCCTCGGGGAGGAGCGGGCCGCGACCATCTCACCGGCCCGCTGGGCGCTGGACCAGGGCCTCGCCTACACCTCCCACCACGACGCCCCGGTGGCACTGCCCAACTCGATCGCGATCCTCGCCAGCCAGGTCACCCGGCGCACCCGTACCGACGGCGTGGTCGTCGGCCCCGAGCAGTGCGTCGACGCCCTGGACGCCGTCCGCTCGATCACCGTCAACGCCGCCCGCCAGTACTTCGAGGAGGACCGCAAGGGCACCATCGAGGTCGGCAAGCTCGCCGACCTGGTGATCCTCAGTGCCAGCCCGCTGGCCGTCGAGGCCGAGGAGATCAAGGACATCACCGTCGTCGAGACCATCAAGGCCGGCGACACCGTCCACCCGCTGCCCGACCGGAAGGCCGGTGGCACGGCCCTTCCCGCCCGTCCCGGCGAGCCCCAGTGGGGGTGCGGCTGCTGAAGGCCTGCCGGGAGGGCCTGCGCCGGGCGGCAAGGGCGCGGCAGCCGTCGCGGCAGCCGTCGCCGGAGGCCCGTCCGACGAGGACGCGGCAGCGTCCGCCTCGGGACGGGCGACCCTGCCGGCGGGCAGGCGGGTGCGACGGGCGGGGGCAGCGCATCGGCTGCGGCCGCCCGGAACGATCGTCGACCGGGTGCCGCACGGGGGCGGCCCGGCGTGTGAGCCGCCGCCGAGTCGAGCGGCGGCGGGTGGGGCGAATGGCGGCGACGGAGCCGCCGGCAGCCGGGCGGGGGGCGGTCTCAGCCCTCCGGCAGCTGCTCCTCGTGGTCGGCCACCCCGGCGGGCTCCAGGAACGGGGCCCGCTCGACGGGCTGCAGGTGGTGGCGCTCGGTCTGGACGGGGACGGTGGCGGAGGGCTCGGAGAAGGGCTGCCACAGGGGGCGCAAATCGGCGGTCATGATCGCCAGTGTGCCAGCCCCGACGCCCTCGCGGCGCATTCCCCCACCCGGATCGGCCGGGCCGGCCCGCTGCGACCGCCCGCCGGGGCGGTCGCGGGGGGTACGGATCCGGCCGTGGAGCGGCGGCCGGGGCTCGCGGTGCGCCTCGCCCCCGCCCCCGGTCCAGCCCCGGTCCAGCCCCGGTCCAGCCCCCGGCCTCACCGGCCACCGCAAGGGACGAGGCACCGGCCCGAGGACCGATGACCGGCGCCGCACACACCGTCGCGGTACTACGGCATGAGGTCGAGCGGTCGCAGGAAGCGACGCTCGTACCGCTTGATGCAGCGGGTGGTACGAGCCAGTTCGAAGGCCTCCTGGCACTCCGGGTCGGTCATGCTGTCCGTGCGGTACTGCTCGTACGCGGCGAAGCTGGGAAAGGAGAAGAGGGCGTAGGCGATGTCGCTGTCGCCCTCGCTCGGCAGGAAGTAGCCGTGGTGAGTGCCGCCGAACCGGTTGACGAGCCCGACCCAGCGGCGGCCGTACTCCTCGAAGTCCGCAAGCTTGTCGGCGTCGATCTCGTACTTCAGATGAATGGTGATCATGCCCACATGAAAGCGGGCCCGCCGTCCTGGAGCAACGGCCGGGCCCCGAGGCGATCAGCCGCCTCGGTGCTGTCGACTCCGGGTGGCCCCTACAGCTGCTCGAAGTGGAAGGAGCGGATGAAGCAGTCTCGTGGCTGACCGATCGCGAACAGGACGCAGTCGAGCACGGACCGGGCGGTCAGCGGGTCGCCCTCCGTCCGGGGAGCGTGATCCCAGGTGGAGTGGAGCGGGTCCCCGTCGGTGAAGTCCGGCGGGTAGAGCGAGATGACGCGAATGCCCTCGGGGCGGAGCCGGTGGGAGAGGATGTCGGCGAAGCCCGCCTGGGCGGCTTTGGCGGCGTAGAACGCGGGGTGTGCCGCGGAGCGGTGGTCCCGGGCTTCCGCGGCCGAGGAGACCAGATTGACCACGTCCGCGCCCATGGACGCGCGCAGCAGCGGCAGGAAGTGTTTCACCGTCAGCAGGGTGCCCGTGGCCCCGGAGGCGATGGTGTCGGTGATCGCGTCGTCGTCGGCGTCCAGCAGATCGCTGCCCTGCAGGTAGCGGGCGCCGTTGTTGACCAGCACGTCCACCCGGTCGGTGTGGGCGGTGACTCCGTCGGCGAAGGCCCGCACGGAGGCCGGGTCGGCCAGATCGCAGGCGAACGCGTCGGCTCTCACACCGCTGTCGACCGCCATCTCGTCGGCCACTCGCTCGGCTGCGTCCAGCGAACGCGCGGACAGGAACACCCGCGCACCCAGCCGACCTGCCGTCAAGGCCAACGCCCGCCCGAACCCGCGCCCGGCCCCGGTCACCACCACCGTGCGCCCGGTGAGATCCACGCGCACACCTCCTTCTGCGCTTGGTTGATCACCGCGAGCGTAGCCGCGCAGCCCGAGGCGCCGGCGTGCTCCCCCTCGACCGCCGGGTGGGTGCCGGGGGGGGTGGACGGTGGCGGTCGGGTGGCCCTCCCCCGACGGACGACGGGTGCCGCCGGGATGCTACCCACCGGTAGGATGGCGCCGAACCTGCACGGAGGCGGCAGCACAGGCAGCAGGCGGGACGGGGACGATGGGGATACGGCTGCTCGGGCCGGTCGAGCTGCGGCTCACGGACGGCGAGGCCGCCGCGGTCAGCGGTGCGAAGCAGCGGGGGGTGCTCGCGCTACTCGCGCTGGAGCTGGGCCGGACGGTGGCGGTCGAGCGTTTCTTCGAGCTGCTGTGGGGCGACAAGCCGCCGGCCCAGGCGAAGGCGGCGCTGCAGGGACATGTCGCGGCGCTGCGCAAGGTACTGGCCGGTTCGGGGTTCACGCTGGCCACCCGCGCGCCCGGCTACCGGCTCGACGGCGATCCCGAGGCGGTCGACGCGCTCGCCGCCGGGGCCCTGGCCGCGCGGGCCGCCGGGACGGCCGACGACGCCACCGCCGCCGAACTGCTCCAGCAGGCGCTCGGGCTCTGGCGCGGCGCGGCCCTGACCGATCTCCCGGCCACCCCCTTGTGCGCCGCCCTGGCCGACCGGCTGGACGAGAGCCGGACCGAGGCGCTGACCGGGTGGGCCCAGCGGCAGCTGCGGCTCGGACGCGGCCACACGGCCGTCCCCGCGCTGGAGCAGCGTGTCCGCGCGGACGAGCTGCGCGAGCCGACCGTGGCCCTGCTGATGCGTTGTCTGCACCAGAGCGGCCGCGGGCCGGACGCGCTGCGCGTCTACCACCGGGCCCGGGCCCGGCTGGACGAGGAGCTCGGCGTCATGCCGGGGCCCGCGTTGCAGCAGGCCCTGGCCGAGGTCCTGGCGGTCCGCGCGGACGGCCTCGACGCCCCCGCAACCGCGCAGGCAGCGGCACCGGCAGCGGGCAGCGCCGCGGCCGCACCCGGCGGGACCGCCGTCGCGCTGTCGGCGGCCGTCGGTGACCTGCCCGGGCCGCCCCGGGGGTTCGTCGGCCGCACGGCGGAGAGCCGCTGGCTGGACCAGCAGTGCGGACCGGACCGGACCGGGGACGGCCTGACCGTGGTGGCCGGCCCCGCCGGGGTGGGCAAGACCGCGACGGTGCTGCGCTGGGCCCACCGCGCAGCGGCGGCCTTCCCGGACGGCGTACTCTTCACGGACCTGCGCGGATTCGATCCCGCCGGTCCGGGCGACCCGGCCCAGGCCCTGGGACGCTTCCTGCGGGCGCTCGGCCTTCCCGAGCAGGCGATCCCGGAGGACCGGGCCGCGCGGGCGGCCCTGTTCCGCGACCACACCTACGGGCGCCGGCTGCTCGTCGTGCTGGACAACGCGCGAGCTGCCGCCGACGTGGCCGACCTGCTGCCGTCCGGCCCCGGCTGCGTCACGGTGATCACCAGCCGGAACAGCCTGGAGGACCTGGTGGTGACCGACGGCGCCGCGCTGCTCCGGCTCGCCGCCCTGCCGTCCGCCGACGCGCACCGCCTGTTGGAGCGCCTGCTCACCGCCGAGCGCGTGGCGGCGGAGCCGGAGCCGGCCGGGCGGCTGATCGATCTCTGCGACCGGCTCCCGCTGGCCCTGCGGATCGTGGCCGCCCGGCTCGCCGCGCGCCCGGGCTGGCGGGTCGCCGACCTGGTGGACGAGCTGACCGACGAGAGCACCCGGCTGGCCGCCCTCGGCACCCAGGGCGGGGCGGTCAGCGTCCGGGCGGCGCTCACCCTGACGCATCATCAACTCCCTGACAGCGCGAGACGTCTACTCGCACTGCTGACCGTTCACCCGGGGAGCACGGCCGACCCGCACGCGGCCGCCGCGCTGCTGGACACGGACGCGGAGGGGGCCCGGCACGCGCTCGGCTCGCTCGCCGCGTACCACCTCCTGTCGGAGCAGACGCCCGGCCGCTTCGGCCGGCACGATCTCGTCCGGCTCTACGGCACCGAGCTGTTCGACCGGCTCTCCCCGCAACGGCAGCGGGAGGCGTTCCAGCGCCTGGTCGACTACGAGCTCGTGGCCACCGGCCTGGCAGTGCGGCGGGTGAACCCGTACCACGAGCCGTTCCGGCCGCCGGGGCCCGGGCCGCGCGCGCTGCCGCGGCTCGGCGACGTCCGGTCGACGCTCGCCTGGTGCCACGCCGAGGAGCCGGTGCTCCGCGCGCTGGTGGCGGCCGCGACCGATCGCGGCGAGTACGAACGCGCGTGGCGCCTGGCCCGGTCCGCGTCGATCCTCTACTACGGTGCCGGGCGCGTCGCCGACCGGCTCGACTGCCTGCGGATCGGGCTGCGGGCCGCCCGGCTGGACGGCGGCCGGGAAGGACTGGCCGCCATGGAGGCGGCGACGGCCTGCGCGCTCGGCTCCGGCGGACGCGTCGCCGAGGCGTTGCCGCTCGCCGGACGGGCCGTCGCCCGGACCACGCCGGACGACGGCGAACTGCACATCCACGCCCTCTCCGTGCGCTCCTCGATGGCCGCCCTGTCCGGCGACCCGGTCGAGGCGGACCGGATCGCGCGGACCGCCCTCGCCCTCATCCGCGCGAGCGGGCTGCGCGAGCACGCCGCCACAGTGCTCAGCAACGCGGCGGCGATCAAGGTGGTGCTGGGCGAGCCGGTGGCGGCGCTGGAGCACGCCCGCGAGACGCGCACCCTGCTGTCCGACCGCCCGACGGCCAACGCCCACCTGTGGGCGATGGTCAGTGAGGCTCTCGCCCGACAGGCGCTGGGAGAACCGGAAGCGGCCGAACGGGTCTGGCGGGAGGCCCTGCACCTGTGCGGGTCGAGCGGCAACGTGCGGCTCCACGCGCTGGCGCGGCGTCACTTCGCCGACTTCCTGGCGGGGACGGGACGGACCGAGGAGGCTCGCGACCACCGTCGGACCGCGGGCGAACTGTACACCGCGCACGGAGACGTCCGGCTGGCCGAGGAACTGGACGGACAACTAGCCAGGACCGCGGGCCACCGGACGACGCCGAGCACGGCCACCGCCGAACCCGGCTCCCGTACCGGCGGCGACATGCGGATCGCTTGACACCAGCTCACCGGAGGCGACATGACCGCCCATCACCTGAACTGCGCCACCATGTGCCCCTTCGGAGGCCAGCTGCTGCTGGGCAGCGGCGGACCGCTGGTCGCACGGCTGACAGCCCACTGCCTGCTGGTGGAGAGCGCGGACGCACTCATCCTGGTCGACACCGGATTCGGGACCGGTGACGTCGCGGACCCCCGCCGGCTCGGGCGGTCGCTCCTGTGGACGGTCCGGCCCCGGCTCGACCCGGCGGCCACCGCAGTGCACCGGATCCGCGCCCTCGGCCACGATCCGCGCGACGTCCGCCACATCGTCCTCACCCACCTCGACCCCGACCACGCCGGCGGAATCGGTGACTTCCCGCACGCCCGGGTGCACGTCCTCGCCGACGAGCTCCGGGCCGCCGAGGCCCTGGCGACCCGCGGGGAACGCGACCGCTACCGCCCCGTCCAGTGGGCCCACGGTCCGCGCTGGGTGGAGCACCCGCAGGACGCCGCCACCGAGGACTGGTACGGCTTCCGCGCGATCCCGATACTGCCGCGCGAGACCTCCGACGTCCTCCTGGTCCCGCTGCCGGGACACACCCGGGGTCACTGCGGTGTCGCCGTCCGCGAGGCGGACCGCTGGCTGCTGCACTGCGGCGACGCCTACTTCTCGCACACCGACGTCGACCCCGCCTCGCCCCGCCGACCGCCCGCGCTGACAGCCTTCCAGCGCATGATGGCGGTCGACAACGGCGCCCGCCTGCACAACCGGGAGCGACTGCGCGAACTGCGTCGCGCGCACCACGACGAGGTACGGCTGATCTGCGCCCACGATCCGGCCGACCTCGACCCGCGCCCGGCGCCTCGAACCGGGGCGCGCCGGAGCTGAGCCCCGAGCCGGTCCGAGCAGGTCTGAGCTGGTCCGAGCTGGTCCGAGCAGCTCTGAGCAGGTCCGAGCAGCCGGTCGGCCAGCCGATCAGCCGGTTCGCTTGCGGCGCTCGGGCCGTCGTCACGGCCGCCGGCGTCAAGCACGCTCGATCCTGAACGGCGGACGGCGCCCGTGGGGCGCACTGGCAGGTGTCGCACTCCCGGGTGTGATCTCGTCCGCCCCACCCACCGACGCCCTACGGCTGTCGCCGCTCCGGCGCCGAAGAATAGGTTGTTGCCGAACAGTCACGTCAGATCGTGCGCAGAGCCCGTGTCGGCCCCGCTGAAGGGGGCTGACGAAGCATCGGGCACGCGTGGGAATCCAGCATCGACCACCACCTAGCTGAGGAGAATTCCATGCGGGCCAAAAGGACCACGGCCGCGTTGGCCGGACTTCTGCTGACTGCCGGACTTTCCGTCACGCTGGAGTCCTCCGCGCAAGCGGCGGCTTCGTGCGAGGGGACCTACACGATCGTCGTCGGCGGCACCGGCAGTTCGTGGAACAACGACAACTTCACCGGCAACATCCAGCAGCACGTCGGCTACCCGACCCAGATCCCCAACGGCACCAGCGCCCGGGCGGGCGTCAACGAGCTGAACCGGCTGGTGCGCGACCAGCGCAACGCGTGTCCGGGCCAGCACGTCAAGATCGGCGGGTACTCCCTGGGCGCCGCAGTGGTGCACACCTGGGTCACCGAGAACTGGCAGACCTTCGACAACGTCAACGCCGTCCTCGTCTCGGACCCCAAGCGCCAGGGCCCTCCCGGCGCCAACGGCGGCGCAGTGCCGTTCGGCGGCGTCATCGGTGCTCCGCTCGCGGGCGCCGACAAGTTCTTCGGCAACGTGCCGGTCAAGACGATCTGTCACTGGGACTACGTCTGCGACGAGTCCGCCGGCATCTGGACGTACCCGCAGAACCACGTCAACAACTACCCCAACGACTTCGACATGGACCACCACAACGACAGCGCCAACGAGGTCTGGTACAACGGGGCCTGGTATCCCGCGTAGCACCCGCCACCCGCCGGCGGCCGGTCCGCTCACGCCGGTACGCTCCCCCGGACCGGCGGCTGCTCCGCGTCCTCCCCGCCTTCCCGTTCTCCTCCGGTTCGGCGCCCGACAACCGGGTACCCGCGACGAGGGAGGGAGGTGGCCATGATGACCAGACCCACACCCCCGAACCCGGACACCGAACCGTTCCCGCACCCGGCTCCCCGGCCGCGCCCCGGCGAGGAACCCGACCCCGTGCCGCCGCCCGTGCCGCCGTTCCCGGACCCCGATCCGGCGCCGCCGCCGCAACCCGACCCCGCCGGGGTGTGACCGGCCGGGCCGCCCACTCGCGCGCCGGGGTCGAGGAGGACGTCCTCCTCGACCCCCGCCCGGCCCCCGCGGCGCGGCGGGGGGCCGTCACCGGGGGATTGGGGCCAGGCGCCGATGTGCGCCCGCCGCGTCCAGGACGGGCGGCCCCACCGCCCTGCGCCGCAGGGCGGCGTCGGAGACGGCCCACCGCATCTCGGCGACGCCGGCGGCGGGGAACAGTGACCAGAGCAGGGCGACGGCCCCGGTGACGAGCGGCGCCGCCACACTGGTGCCGCCGAGCGGGGCCTGCCCGTGGCCGGTGGCCAGGCTGACGACTAACTCCGGCCGTCCTGTCGTGCGGGCCATCAGGGCGGTGAGCGCCACCAGCTCCAACGGGGCGGGCAGCTCCGGCGGGGTGATCGCCCGGACCGGCCCACCCGCTCGGGGGTCGCCGCGACAGTCGGTCATCGGAGGTCCATGGTGCGTACCGGACTTACTCCCGACACATCCGTTCCACACCACCACCGTAGACCGTTCGGCAGCGATCCGGCACCGGAGCCCGGCCTCCGGCCACGCCGTCCCGGCGGTGGGGTGCCCGCTGCGGGCGACGGGGTCACACTGGGACATATCTGCCGTTCCCCCGGCTGGAGGCACCCATGAGCGACCTCAAGTTCGAGCAGAAGGCCTCGCTGTCACGTCTGGAAGCCGCCGACCGGCTCACCGCGCTCGCGGAAGCACTGAGGCACGGCGGCAACGCCGAGTTGGACCTGGGCCCCGGGACGCTGACCCTGCGCATTCCCGACGACCTCCGTACCGAGATCGAGGTCGAGGTCGGGGACGGAGAGATCGAGCTGGAGGTCGAATTCAAGTGGCGGACCGCGTAGGCCGATCCGACGCCACCGCTGCGACTCCGGTCGGGTCGGCTCCTCGACCGACCGCCGACCGGCCGACAATGGGCCGCGCCGCCAGGCCCCGCCCCCTGACAGCCACGGCCGTCGACGCTCCCGAACGCGTCTGGTACGCCGCGTACGGCTCGAACATGTGCACCGAGCGGCTGGCCTGCTACCTCCGCGGCGGACGGGCGCCGGGTGGTTCCCGGACCCACTCCGGCTGCCGGGACGCGCGGCCACCCGAGCGGGCCGAGCCGGTGGTGCTGCCCGGGCTGCTGTACTTCGCCCTGGAGTCGGCGGTCTGGGGCGGCGGGATGGCCTTCTACGACCCGGCCGGGGTGGGCGAGGTGCCCGCGCGCGCCCATCTGCTCACCACCGGGCAGTTCGGCGACATCGCCGCGCAGGAGATGCATCGGGAGCCGGGATCCGAGCTCCTGCTGGCCCGCGCCCTCGGCGTCGGCCGGGACCGGCTGGGGCCGGGCCGGTACGAGACGCTGGTGTGCCCGGGCTTCCTCGACGGCATCCCGGTCCTGACGTTCACCGCGCCCGACGCTCTTGCCGATGCGGACCTGGCGACACCACGCGCCGCCTATCTGCGCACCATCGCCGCCGGTCTCGTCCAGGCGCACGGCTGGAGCCTCTGGCGGGCCGCCGACTACCTCAGTACCCGCCCGGGCGCGGCCGCACGGTGGAGCCCGGCCACCCTGCTGTGGGCCCTGGAGGACATGGCCGGCGGCGGCTGAGGCGCTCTACTCCGGTGGCGGAACCCCGCCGCGCGCCGCGACCGGGACCGGGACCGGGACCGCCCGCGCGGACCGTCACCCCCGCGTGCACGACCCGCTGCGGTCGCGCGGGCCGGCCGCCCTCCCGGCGGGCACAGGAATGGTGAACGCCCTTGCGGGGAAAGGGTGTTCAACGAACTGCAAATGGTTCAGACCATTGACGCTTCGGGGCCGCGGCTCCTACGGTGGGACCACACCGACCTGGCGCAGGCATGCCAAGAGATCCACGGCCGCCGCACCCCCACGCGCGCGCCCTGCGTCGGGCGCACACTCCATCCACCCCCACGGAGGAGCACCATGCGCAAACGTCATCTCGCGATCGCGGCCGCGGCCGCGATCGCGCTGCCGTTCACGCTGGCCCTGCCGGCGCAGTCGCACGGCTTCATCAACCTGCCGCCCAGCCGGGCCGCACTCTGCGGCGCGGGCGTCGTCACCAACTGCGGCGACATCCAGTGGGAGCCGCAGAGCGTCGAAGGGCCGAAGGGCTTCCCCACCCGCGGACCTGCCGACGGCACCATCTGCGCCGGCGCCGACGCGCGCTGGGCTCCGCTGGACGCCCCGCGCAACGGCAACTGGCCGACCACCGGTGTGACGGCGGGTCAGCAGCTCACCTTCACTTGGAACATCGAGGCCAGGCACGCCACGACCACGTTCAAGTACTACCTCACCAAGCCCGGTTACGACGCGACCCAGAAGATCACCCGGGCCAACCTGGACCTGACCCCGTTCCTCACCGTCAACTACAACGGCCGCCAACCCGCCGCCACGACCACCCACACCGGCACCCTGCCCACCGGCCGCACGGGCCACCACGTCGTCCTGGCGGTCTGGGAGATCGCCGACACCGCCAACTCCTTCTACTCCTGCACTGACGTGAAGTTCTGATCTGACGTCAGTGCCGCGCCGACGCCCGTCGGCCCCCTGCCCTGCACACCCGTCCGAGACCCCGGTCCGAAACTCCGGCCGGAGACCCCGGTCCGGCGCCCTCTCCGCGAACGGCGAGGGCGCCGGACCGGGCGCGCTCGACCGACCCGCTCGACCGGACCGCCCGGTGCGTTGCCCCGTTTCAGGATCGGGCAGCACCGCGCCGGCCCCCGTGACGCGGGGCATCCCACCGGTGCCGCCGCCCATCGTCGACGGTGAGCCGCCACCGGGCCGGCCTCTGCAACGGTCACGGCCGACTGTTACCCAGCCGATGGGCGACCGTGACACGACCTCCCGGGGACCGCGACAAGGCCCTCCTACTGTCGGTCAGGACGCGCCGCCCACACCGGCCGGCCGCGTACTGCAACAAGGAGAGACGCCGTATGTCGAAGCACCGCTCCACCCGCACCACCAACTCGACCGCCCGCCGAGCGCTGGCGGGCTGCACCATAGCGGGCGCGGCCCTGTTCGCCACCGTCTCCGGTGGCCAGGCCTGGGCCGACGGGGTCCGCACCCCGTCGCCCACCGCCCCGGCCGTCGACAACCCCGACCAGCCCGGACCGGTCGCCACCCCCACCGCACGGCCCTCCCAGGCGGCACCGGCCGTCGCCACGTCCACCGCACGGCCCGGCGACCCCAAGGCCCCCCAGGCGGCACCGGCCGTCGCCACCCCCACCGCCGCCCCGAGCCGCGGGCCGGTCGTCGCCACGCCCACCGCCACCCCGAGCAGCGGCCCGGTCGTCAGGCCGGCCGACGGCGCCCAGCCCAGCCAGGGCCCGCAGGTCACGACCGTGCCCCAGGGCGCCGCCCAGGCCGGAGACGGCAGCGGCACCCTCGACGACGCCGGCACCAGGCTGATCGGCGGCAGCGCTGCGGCCGCCGTCGGCGCGGGTGCGCTCGGCTTCGCCCTGCTGCGCCGCCGGTCCGGTGCGCGCGGCTGATCCCGGTTCCGGGCACCGCGACGGCTCGGCGGCGGCAGCCGCTCCCGCCGGGTCCCCCGTCGTCCGGCCCGCGTACGACGCCGTACGCGGGCCGGGCGACGGTCCCGGCCGGGCCGGAGCCGGGCCCGGAACCGACCACGAGACGCGGCCGACCGCCGACCGCCGACGGCCGCTGCGGGCCGTCGGCTCCGGGGCGGCCGGCGTGCGCCGGGCCGCTCTCGGCGCCGGTGGCGTGCTCTGCCTCGTCCTCGGCGCCTCGGTGGCACTGTCCGGCGGGCAGAGCCCGGTGGTGCGCATCCAGCCGTCCGTGAACCACGCGGACCCGGCCGGCTCGGCAGCCGCCCCGGCCGCCGACCGGACCGGCGGGTCGGCTGCGGCCACCGGGGCGGCCACCCCGGCGGCGCGGCCCTTCGCCGCGTCGGCGCCGACCAGACTGCTCATCCCTTCGGCCGGGGTGGACGCCCCGGTCTCCGGGCTGGGGCTGAACCCGGACGGCACGGTCGAGGTGCCGTCCTCCGACCGGGCCGGCGAGGTCGGCTGGTACCGCAACGGGCCCACGCCCGGGGAGACCGGACCGGCCGTCCTGATCGGGCACTACGACACCGCGCACGGCCCGGCGGTCTTCGCCGGGCTGCCGAAGCTCCGCCCGGGCGACCTCGTCCGCGTGCAGCGAGCCGACGGCAGCACGGTGGAGTTCAAGGTCCGCGCCCTGCTCCAGGCGGGCAAGGACCGGTTCCCGACCGAGACGGTATACGGCAACACGGCCGCCCCCGAGCTCCGGCTGATCACCTGCGGGGGCCGGATCGGCGCGGACGGGCACTGGACGGACAACATCATCGTCCTGGCCGACCTGGTCGCCCCGGGCGGCCCGACCGGCTGAACGGACCGGCTGAACGGGGTCGCCGTCGCGCACAACACGTGACGGCGGCCCCGCCCGGCCGGGGCGCGTTGCGCGCAGCCGGCCGGTGCTCCGGCGGAACCACCCGGTACCGTTCGAGCGACCTACCACCCGTGGCCGGAGCGGCGCATCACCGCAGACCAGGAGGAGAACGAGCACCGTGGCAGCAGCACTCCCACCCCGCCGAGGGCCGGCGGCGGCGCGCGGATCCGCCGTCGCCCTCCTGGGCCTGCTCGTGGCGCTGGCCGGGTGCGCGTCCCCCGGGGAGCTGCGGGACGGCGGGGCGGCCCGGGCGGTGACGCCGCCACCCGTGCCGCAGCCGCTCTGGCCGGGCCTGGCCGCCGCCCCGTCACCGACCTCCCCGGCCACGGCGACGGCCGGCCGCACCGAGCCGCCACCGACGCCGGTACCGGACGTCGCCGTCCCCGGCCCGGACCTCACCTCGGTGGACCTGCGCGGCCTCCTGGCCAAGGACCCGGCCGTGACCGCGGACGAGCGACGCGCGCTGGCCGGCTGCCCGGACTGCGAGGTCCGCAGCCCCGAGTTCCGCGACCTCACCGGTGACGGCCGCGCCGAGCTGCTCGCCGCGGTCGTCACGGGCGGCTCGGTGGTCCTGCACGTCTACACCCTCGGCGGCGGCGGGGTGGTGCCCGTCCTGCGGGTGGCCGTGCTGACGGGCTTCAGCGCCGAGACCGTCGCCGGCGACCTCTGGCTGCACGAGCAGAGCACCGTGTTGTCCCGCAAGAGCAGCCACTACCGCTGGGACGGCGCCCGGCTCTCCCTGCTGGAGCAGCGGGTCCAGGCCATCGGACCGATCGCGGAGCCCGGTCAGGGCGTCGCCGCGACCGCCGATCCGACGATCACCGCCCGGCCGAGCTCCGGACCGGCCCCGGCCAAACCCGCCGTCTCGCCGCCGACCGAGGCCGTCACGCCCCGTCGCACCGGCGAACCGCAGTCCGTCCCCCGTCCTCCCGCGGCGGCCCCGACCGCGGCGACCCCGACCGCGATCCCGGAACCGAGGCCATGACCGCCGCCGCCCCCACCCACCCGCACATACTGATCGTCGAGGACGACGAGGTGATCCGTGAGGCCACCCGGATGGCCCTGGAACGCTACGGGTTCCCCGTCAGCACGGCCGCCGACGGGCTGGAGGGACTGGAGGCGTTCCACACCGCCCGACCCGACCTGATCCTGCTCGACGTGATGCTGCCGCTCCTCGACGGCGTCGGCCTCTGCCGGCGCATCCGCGAGGAGAGCCAGCTGCCGATCCTGATGATGTCGGCGCGCACCGATCCCGTCGACGTCGTGTCGGGGCTGGAGGCCGGTGCGGACGACTACGTCGTCAAACCGTTCGAGAGCGCGGTGCTGGTGGCCCGGATCCGTACGGTGCTGCGCCGGGTCCGGGTGGTGCCGGCCACCGAGGCGACCACCACCGGCGCACCGACCGCGCCCAGCCCCACCACCGGCGCACCGACCGCACCGACCGCACCCACCGGCACGCTGGCCGCGGGCGCCGGGGGGCCGGTGGTGGCCACGGCGGCGGAGCCCGGGCCGACGCCGGCCGCCCGCGCGGTGCGCGCCATCGACGGCCTGGAGGTGGACACCGACAGCATGGAGGTCCGGGTGGACGGCCGCCTCGTTCCGCTCACCCCGACCGAACTGCGGCTGCTGCTGGAGTTCACCGCCGCGCCCGGCACCGTGCTGGAACGCTCCGTTCTCCTCGAACGGGTCTGGGACTACGACTGGGGCGCCGACACCCGGGTGGTCGACGTCCATGTCCAGCGGCTGCGCGCCAAGATCGGCTCCGGCCGGATCGAGACCGTGCGCGGCTTCGGCTACAAGCTGCGGCGCCCGGCATGACCCTGCGCCGCCAGATCGCCACCGCCGTCGCCGCCATCTCCGTCCTGGTCGCGCTGAGCGTCGGCCTGCTGGTCCACCAGGCGATGGTGCGCCAGCACGTCGACCAGGCCCGCCGGTCGGCACTCGGCGCGCTCGACTCCGCCCTCGCCTCCTACGGCCGCAGTGGCGAGGTCGCCCGCCAGGGCTCCGCGCTCGACGACCCGGCGCTGCCGTCCCGGCTGCGCGCGCTCGCGGCGCAGGGCCGCCAGGGTTCCGTCCTGGCCACCGGGCCGCAGGGCGAGGCGATGTGGGCGGCCGGGCCCGTCGAGGGCGCGGTGCTCTCCGTCCGGGTGGACTTCACCGCGGACCGCAGTGCCATCGCCGACCTCGACCGGATCATCCTGATCGCCGTCACCGCCTCGGTCTTCACCACCGTCCTGGCCGGCGTGCTGGTCGCCGACCGGATCAGCCGCAGGCTGCGCACCGCCGCGACGGCCGCCCGCGAGATCGCCGCCGGACGGACGGACACCCGGATCGGCGAGCTGGGCGACGGCCGGGACGAGGTCGCCGACCTCGCCGCCGCCGTCGACTCGATGTCCCAGGCGCTGCACCGCCGGCTGGAGAACGAGCAGCGGTTCACCGCGGACGTCGCCCACGAGCTGCGCACCCCGCTCACCGGGCTGGTCACGGCCGCCGAACTGCTCCCGCCCGGGCGGCCCACCCAACTGGTCCGCAACCGCGTCCAGGCGCTGCGCTCCCTGGTGGAGGACCTGCTGGAGGTCTCCCGGCTGGACGCGGACGCGGAGACGCCGTACCTGTCGGCCGTGCCGCTCGACCGGGCCGTCCGGCGGACGGTCGGGATCACCGGCCTGACCGTCACCCTGTCCGTGCGGGCCGGGGGCGACGCCCCGACCGGCCGGCTGACCGGGCCGGGCGGCCGTCCCGAGGCCGGCGCCGGTGGACCGGTGGTGCGGACCGACCTGCGCCGGCTGGACCGGATCCTGGCCAACCTGCTGGTCAACGCCGACCGCCACGGCCACGGCCCGGTCCTGCTGAGCGTGGACGGGCTGCGGATCACCGTCCGCGACCACGGCCCCGGCTATCCCGACGACCTGCTGCAGCACGGCCCGCAGCGCTTTCGCACCAGCGTGCGCGAGCGCGGGCGCGGGCACGGTCTCGGCCTCACCATCGCCGAGGGCCACGCCCGGGTGATCGGCGCGGAACTGACCTTCGCCAACCACCCGGACGGCGGCGCGGTGGCGACCCTCGTCCTCCCGCCCGGCACCGACGCCGAGCACACCGACGCCGAGTGCGCCGACGACGCCTCCGACGGTCTCGGCCTGCCGGACGGCGCGCACCCCTAGGCGCCGACGGGTCCCGTCGCACGGCGTTCGGCGCCGGCCGGCCAGCGGTGGCGGCATGGGCGGCCGCCGGTGGCGAGGTGGTGCCGGTGGAGCACCCCGCTACTCGGCGCTCCTCGGCATGACAACGGGCAGGCCGCGCACCGCGGTTCCCCCTACCGCGGGATCCGCCGACCGGCGGACACGACACCGGGCACCCCGGCCGCTCGGCGCGGTCGAGGTGCCCGGGAGTCGGGAAGCCGTCGGTCAGCCGTTGCTCTTGCTGAACGCCTCCAGCCAGGCGAGCTTCGGGCCGAAGAGACCGACCGAGGCCTGGCCCGACGAAAGACCGGACTGCGACGAAGGCTGCGGGCTCTCGCCGTGCGCCAGCGCCACGGTCGGCACGGCGACTACGGCCGCGGCCGCCAGAACCGCGGTGACGGCGAACTTGCCAAGGTTTCCACGAACGGACATCTCACGCCTTCCAGGCCATCTGCTCTCAACCCGCCCTCGTGGCCGGGCCGGGCCCGGAACGGGCCCCGGAGACGCCCGGTGAGGGGCACCCGGCAAACGTTTGTACACGAACGCGGGGCGTCCGCCCGATTTGCCACCCGAGCGGTACGAACGGGTGACAGACATGCCCCGGGCGGGTGAGGAGGACGGGCGAACGGCCCAGTCGGGTCGGGGGCCGGCCACCGGCGACCCGCCGCCCGTCCTTCCGGTCCCCGGGAGGAGCCGAACTCCCGTTGTGCTCGTCGCCGGCGTCCTGCCAGGATCGGATCAACCCGACCCGGGTCCACTTCAGGGGGATTACCGTCATGGCAGCATCATCCGCAACCGCACTTCCCACCCCCGGGCACGGCCCGGCCGCCGTACCGGAGCTCCCGCAGATCAGGCACCGCTTCGCCGAGGTCGACGGCCTGCGGATCTTCTACCGGGAGACCGGCCCGGCGGACGCACCCGTTCTCCTGCTGCTGCACGGATTCCCCTCCGCCTCGCACCAGTTCCGCCGCCTGTTCGACGCGCTCGGCTCCCGCTACCGCCTGATCGCCCCCGACTACCCCGGCTTCGGGCACAGCGACAGCCCCGCGCCCGGCGACTTCAGCTACCGCTTCGACACGTTGGCCGACGTCGTGGAGGGCTTCTGCCAGGCCCTCGCCCTCGACCGGTTCGCGCTCTACGTCTTCGACTTCGGCGCCCCGGTCGGCCTGCGGCTGGCCACCCGCCACCCCGAGTGGATCACCGGCCTGGTGGTCCAGAACGGCAACGCCTACGAGGACGGACTCTCCGACCTGGCCCGGGAGTTCATCGCCAACCGGCACGGCGTCGAGGGCGCCGCCGAGCGCGCCCGCGCGATCCTCACCCTGGAGATGACCCGCGGCCAGTACGAGGGCGGCACCGGCGACCCGGAGCTGGTCTCCCCGGACGGCTGGACGCTCGACCAGCACTTCCTCGACCTGCCCGGCCGCAAGGACATCCAGGTCGAACTCGCCCTCGACTACCACAGCAACGTCGCCCACTACCCCGCCTGGCAGGAGTGGCTGCGCACCCACCGGCCGCCCACGCTCGTCCTCTGGGGCCGCAACGACGCGTTCTTCACCGAGCCCGGCGCCCGCGCCTTCCTGCGCGACGTACCGGAGGCCGAGCTCCACGTGCTGGACACCGGGCACTTCGCGCTGGAGGAGCTGTTGCCCGCCATCGCCCCGCTGATCGACGACTTCCTCGCCCGCACCCAGAAGTAGCGCGCCCACCGCGGGAAGCCGGGAGGCCGGGAGCGCGGGAGCCCGCCTGTCGTGGGGCCGGGGCGGCCGCCGGCCCGCCCCTCCCCGCCGACCACCCGAACCACCGGAGGGCGCGGGCATCCGCCCCGCGCCCTCCGGCCGCCAGGTCGGCGGGCCTGCGGATCACCGGGCTCAGGCGACGGCCAGGGCCGGGAGCGGGCGCCAGCCGACGGGGACGTTCCGCATCACCAGGGCGCAGTCCAGGGTGGCACTCCCCGGCGGAAAGCGGTCCGGGTCGTCGAAGAAGGAGGACGTGGCAGAGCTGATCAAGCCGGCCTCCACGTGCCAGGCGGTGCTGTGCAGTTGCATCCCGTCCAGGTGGCGGCCGGCCCCGGTGGCCGAGTAGCCCTTGGCCCCCTCCCGGAAGAAACGGGAGGCCTCGGCGAGGTCGGCGAAGAGGCCGCTGCCCCGCAGTTCGTCGGCCAGGTCGACGGTGACCTCGACACGGGCTTCGCCGTCCCGCGTCGCGTAGGCGACGTGCAGACGGTCGGGTGTCTCCCGGACGTCGAAGTCGGCGCGACCGTGCTCACCGGGGAAGAGCCGGCCGCCGGCCCAGGCGGTGACCCGCGACCCGGTGTCCCGCCGGGGGATGTAGACGCCGGTCTCGACGCCGTCCGGGCCGTCCCACTCCACGGCGATCCGGTGCGCCGCGTTCTCGCTCCGCAGCCCGAACGCCCCGGGCAGCCCGGTCGGCCGCACGCGCCCCAGCCGCAGCAGGCAGACGCCGGCGACCGCGTGGCCACGGACGAGCTGCGGCCGCAGCGGCGCGGGGAGCAGACGCCGCGCGATGTCCGGGTCGACCCGGTAGTTCACCAGCAGCCGCCGTTCGACGACGCTGGAGAGCCGTGGCTGTCTCATGAGTCCTCCTGCTGTCCGGCGGGGCGCCAGGCGGTGTGGCGCAGCACGATCTGTTCGGGGCAGACGGCGCTGAGGAAGCGGCCGACGCCGATCGCCAGACGCTCCTGCACCAGTGAGTAGAGGATCCGGTTGCCGTCACGGCGTTCGGTGACCAGCCCGGCGCCCTTGAGCACGCCGAGATGGCGGGAGATCGAGGGTGCGCTGATCGCGAACCGGCCCGCGATCTCACCGGCCGCGAGTTCGCCGGCCCGGAGGTCCTCCAGGATCTGGCGCCTCGTCGGGTCGGCGAGCGCACGGAAGAGTCCCGACTCACCTTGGGTGTCTGTCACACGCCATATTTAGCATCTTGGCTAAGTGCCTAACAAGTGGCGACCGAGGATCGGGGCGATCACGACACTGCCGAGCCGGTCGCTCCGATCGCCGCCCCGGCCCGGGTCACGGCCCAGCGCTCCGCCCACCGGGCCCAGGCGCCGCGATCCCCGGCGCCTCGGCCCTCCGCACCGTCAGGAGTTGGAGTCCGGCAGCCCCTCCGATCCGCGCGCGGCATCCCCTGCGGTTCGGCCGCGCAGCGGCCACGGCCCGTGCCGTCGAAGACCGTCGCCGTCCGCCGCCCGCCGCCCGCGCGCCTGTCCGCCTGTCCGCCCGCCCGCCCGCCCGCCGAGCTCGGCTCCGGGCGGCCTCAGGCGTGCGGTTCGGCCGGGCGGCCCGGCGCGCGGGCCGGGCCGAGCGGGGCCAGGACGGTCGCGGCCGCAGTCACCGCCTCCGCGACGATCGCCGCGGTCCGGGCCGCCTCGTAGAGGTGCTCCCTCGCATCGCGCGCGGCCCGCAGGGCGTCATGGGCCCGCTCGCCGTCGAGCCCTTCGCCCCGGGCCGGGCCGATGCGCCCCGCCGCCTGTTCGCTGCTGAGGAAGGAGGCCAGCTGGTCGAGGAGTTCGGGCAGTCGCGCGGTCACACCGGCCAGCGCCGCCACGGCCTCCGCCGCGTCCACGGGGAGCACCAGGCCGGGTACTCCCCCGGGGGCACCGCTGTGCACGGCGGCGGTGAGCAACTCCGCGGCTCCCGAGGACAGTTCGGCAACGGACAGTGAGGGCTTCAGGGGATCACTCACGGCGGTTCCTCCCTCGTGATCGACGACCGGGTACGGTCGGCGCCCGGTTCGTCTCGCGCGTTCGTCTGCCCCGCGGGCGCGAGGTCAGGCCTCCGTCGGCCGACCGTGGCAGGAACCGGTCAGCACCGGCCCTCGGGCGGCAGCGCGACCGCCGACCGGACCGCCGGACCTCCCCGTCCTCCCCACCCTCCCGGAAAGGACCGCTGCCGGTGTGACCGCCGCGCGCGCTGCGGCGGTCACACCGGCAGCCGGTGCGGCTCCGCCGGCACCGGGCACCAAGGGCCGGCCGCCGTTCACCGGGCATGGCTCGGCGCCATTCTTTCCCACCGCCACCGATGTCAATCCGGCCGCGGCGGACATTCTTCGGCAGCGCGGTACCCGTTCACCATTCAGCCACACCATCGCGCCGCAATATCCTCAACATCCATTGTGGCACCGCAAGTTCGAAGGTAGAGTCCCGGTCCGCCGAGCGCGAATGAGCGCTTGCGGCCATTCATTTGGGGCGGGCATGTCACACGACAACGGCACCACTGGAGTTACTTCCGACTTACTTGACGCGTTCACGGAAGCCGTCTCTCGCTTTCCGGAACGTCCGGCGATTGTCCGGCACGGGCGGGCCCTGAGTTACGACCGGCTGCACGCGGCGGCGAACGACCTGGCCAGGCGCCTGGGGACCAGTCCGGGCGTGGTCGCCGTGCAGGCGGGCCACCATCCGGAAACGGTCGTCGGGCTGCTCGGCGTCCTCGCTGCCGGAGGGGTCTACTGCCCCGCCGATCCGGCATTCCCGGAGCAGCGGTTACGGGCGATGCTCTCAGTGGTGGAGTGCCGCACAATGGTCGCGGCCGATGCCGCATCGGCACACCGGCTCGGCCTGGAATGCGTCCCGCCGACCCCCCTGCCGGAATTCGCCGCGAATCCGGCGACAAGCGCCCGGAGCGGCCCGCCCGAATCACCGGATGCCACGGCCGACCCCCCGTCAGCCACTCCTCGGCAACCGGGGTCCCCGGTCCTCGGCCGGAACGGCTGCGACGCCGAGGATCCGGCCTACGTTCTCTTCACCTCCGGCTCCACCGGGCAGCCGAAACCCGTACTCACTCCCCGTCGGGCCCTGACGGCCGTGGTGCCCGCGCTGCGCGAGCTGTTCGGCCTGACACCCGAGGACCGCGTGCTGCAGTTCGCCTCCCTCAACTGGGACACCTGTTTCGAGGAGATCCTGCCGACGCTCGCCACGGGCGCCGCCCTGGTCTTCGACGACGCGGCGCACAGCGGGTCGTTCCCCCGCTTCCTGCGGATGGTCGAGCGCGAGCGGATCACCGTCCTCGACCTGCCCACCGCCTTCTGGCACGAACTGGTACTCCACCTCGCCGAGGACCGGACACCCCTGCCCGGCTGCGTCCGGGTCCTGGTGATCGGCGGCGAGCCGGCGAGCGCGGCCCGGCTGGCCGACTGGGCCGCGCTGGACACCGGGCGGATCCGCCTGATCAACACCTACGGCTGCACCGAGACCACCCTGATCACCCACGCCGTCGACCTGCACGGCCCGCAGGCGCCCCCGACCGGCTGGGACCGGCCCGGCGGCGTTCGAGCCCCGATCGGCCGAGCCCTCCCCCATGTCGTCCAACTCATCAGCGAAGCAGGCGAGTTGCTGATCGGAGGACCATCGGTCGCGCTGGGCTACCTCGGTCTGCCCGAGGCCACCGCCGCCAGGTTCGCCGTCGTCGACGGCAAGCGCTGCTTCCGCACCGGCGACCTCGTGAGCAGCTCGCCGGACGGCCTCCTCACCCACCGGGGCCGGCTGGACGGCGAGACCAAGGTCCGGGGCGTCCGGGTCGATCCGGCCGAGGTCGAGGCACACATCGCGGGCCACCCCGGGGTGCACGCGGCGGCCGTGGCCGCGGTGACGCTCGCCGGCCGGTCCGCCCTGGTCGCCTACGTGGTGGCGCGGGCGGGCGCGGAGGCCGAGGCACTGGACACCGACGTCCTGACGTACCTGCGCGGAAGGGTCCCCGAGCACCTCGTGCCCAGCCGGATCACCGTCGTCCCCGCACTGGTGCTCACCGCGAGCGGAAAGGTCGACCGAGCCGGCTCGCACCGGCGGCACGCAGCCCATGACCAGGTCGAAGGAGACCCTCGTTGAGCGTTGACACCACCTCCGCCGCCCACCCCGTCCCGTCCGGCCCCGACCCGTCCGGCCCCATCCCCTCCGCCGCCCACCCCGTCCCGTCGGGCGCCGCGACCGACAGCCTGGTGGCAGTCTTCCGCCGGGTGCTGGAGACCCCGGAGGTCGCGGCTGACTCCGACTTCTTCCGGCTCGGCGGCGATTCGCTGATCGCCACCCGGGTGCTCAGCGCGATCGCCCGTGACCACGGCGTGGAGCTGTCCTTCGACGACTTCCTGCTCGCGCCGACCCCCCGGGCGCTCGCCGAGAAGATCGCGGCGGGCAGATGACCGGCCCGGACCATTCCACGGCGCCCCCCGACCCCTGCGCCACGGCATCGGGAACACCCGCGGCAGCCCGGGCCGGCCGCGTCAGCACCGCCGTCGTGGTCGGGGCCGGGCTCGCCGGGCTCACCGCCGCGACCGGGCTGGCCGCCCGGGGCATCGACGTCACCGTGCTGGAGGCCCGCACGCGGGTCGGCGGCCGCACCCACGGGCTGCTGGTCGCACCCGGCCGTCAGGTCGACGCCGGAGCCGCCTACCTGGGCGAGCGCCACACCGAACTCCTCTCCCTCGTCGAGGAACTGGGGCTCGACACCACGCCGACCGCGATGCACGGCGCCAGCCGGTTCGTCCTCGGCCCCGAGGGCACCACCCGGGACGGCCGGTTCCCACCGCTGAACGCCGTGGCCCTCGGCGACCTCTTCGAGCTGCTGGACGAGCTCACCGCGGCCGTCCGGCCCGACGCGCCGTGGCTCACCCCGGACGCCGCCCGGCTGGACACCCTCACCGCCGCCGACTGGGCCGAGCAGACGCTGACCCACCCGGACGCCCGGCTCTTCTTCCCGCTCTTCCTCGGCGAGATGATGGCCGCCGACCCGGCCGACATCTCCGTCCTGCACATGGCGTTCTACCTCCGCTCCGGCGGCGGCCTCCGCTATCTCAACGCCTTCGAGGGCGGCGCCCAGCAGGACCGGATCGCCGGCGGCGCCCACCAGGTGTGCGAACGGCTGGCCGGGCGGCTGGGCGCGCGGGTGCGGCTCGGCGAGGCCGTCCGGGCGGTCCACCAGGACGACGACGGGGTCACCGTCCACTCGACGGCCGGCGCGTACCGGGCGGACGTCGCGGTGATGGCGCTGCCGCCGCTGCTGGCCGATACCGTCGAGTACCGACCGTGGCTGCCGGTGCGCCGGGCCGGCGACCGGACGGCCCGCGGCTGCGCCGTCAAGGCGACCCTGGTCTACCCCGAGCCGCTCTGGCGCGAGCACGGGCTCTCGGGCTGGTCCGTGAACGCCGAGGGCCCTCTGCTGTCGACGGTGGACGACTCGCCGGCCGAGGGCGGGGTCGGCGTCCTGACCGGCTTCGTCACGGGGCGCGAGGCCCGGCGGTTCGGCGCGCTCGACCCGGGACGCCGGCGCGCGGCCGTGGTCGAGCAGGCCGCGCGGGTGTTCCCGATGCTCCCCCCACCGACCGGCCTGCACATCACCGACTGGGTCAACGAGCAGTACAGCCAGGGCTGTTACGCAGCACTCCGGGGGCCCGGCGACTGGCTGCGGCACGGCCCGACACTGACCGCACCGCACCGGCGGGTGCACTGGGCCGGCACCGAGACGAGCACCGAGTACTTCGGGCTGATGGAGGGCGCCGTCCGCTCCGGCCACCGGGTCGTCGCCGAGATCCTCGCCCGGGGCTGACCCCGGCACCACCGACGGGCCCGCCCCGGCCGGGCCGCCGCACCCCGAGCCACCGGTCCTCTCGCACACCGCACACCGCACACCGCACACCGCACACCGCACACCGCACACCGATCCACCCGTACCGCCGTCCCCGCCCCAAGCCCTGCCCGGTTCCACAAGAACCCCGCCGGGCCACCCCCTCAGGAGACCGCCATGAGCGACCGGAGTCCCATCGCGCCCCTCGCCGCCAGAGAGCGGCTGATGACCGAACCCGCCCTGGGCGCAGGCAACTTCCTTGACCACGCCCTCGCGGTCAACCCGAACCGCGCGGTCCCGTTCGCCTACAGCCACCACACCGACCACCGCGGCGCCGTCGTCCTGCGCGGCCACAGCCTGCTCGACCTCGCCGCGCTGCGCGACCGCTACGCGACCTGGTACCGGGCCAACGGCGTGCGCCCCGGCGAGCCGGTCGGCGTCGTCGTCGGCGAGGGGCTGGAGCCGCTGCTGCACTTCCTGGCGCTCACCGCCCTCGGCGCCGTCCCCGCCCTGGTCAACGACGCCATGCGGCACGACGTCATGGTCCGCTACCTCAACCACGTGGGTGTGGTCGGCATCGTCGCGGACGACCCCACCCGGCTCGCCTCGGCCTACCGCGAGGACCCGCGGCACCGCCCCCGGTTCATCGCGATGGCGGCCGAGATCCAGGCCTTCGACGCATCGGCGGCCCGGCTCCCCGACGACTACCCGTACCGGCACGCCGACGACGACGTGGTCGCCCTGATCCACTCCTCCGGCACCACCGGGACGCCGAAGTCCACGATTCTGGCGCACCGTCAGTTCTGGGACGGCAAGCAGCCGCGGATGGTGCGCTTCCCCGCGGAGCCGTCCGACCGGCTGATGTCGATGATGCCGCACACCCACGCGGGCGGTCTCAGCTACTTCCTCACCGCCACCCTGCTCGGCCTGCCGACGGTGGTGATGTCCGACTGGCGGCGCGCCGCCGTGGAGCCGGTGATGGAGGCCTTCCGGCCGACCATGGTGGCCTCCTTCCCGCGCACCTTCGTCGAGCTGGCCACCGGCGAACCGCCGACCCGGGGCGCGGCCGAGGTGCATTCCTGGTTCAACACCGGTGACAGCGCTCACTACGGGCACATCCGGCGGCTGGTACGGCTCGGCCGGCGGCCGGCCGGGCTGATCAGACCCTGGCTGCTGCCGCAGCAGCAGGACGAGCAACCCGACCTGCCCGGTTCGCAGTTCATCGACGGCCTGGGCTCGTCCGAAATGGGCATGGCACTGTTCGGCCAGGTGACGACACCGGAGAGCACCCGTGACGACCGCTGCGTCGGCAAGCCGCTGGACGTCGTCCGGCGGGCCGCGGTGCTGAGCGAGGACGGCGAGGAACTCCCGGACGGCACCGTGGGGTTGCTCGGCGTCGTCAGCCCGTCCCGGACTCCGGGCTACTGGAACGACCGCCGGCTCACCGCCACCTTCGAGCTGGCCGGCTACTGGCTCACCGGTGACGTGGCCCGCCGCGACACCGAGGGCAACTTCTACCACCTCGACCGGACGGTGGACGTCATCGACACCCTGGACGGCCCCGTCTACAGCCTGCCGATCGAGGAGGTCCTGCTGGCCGACTGCGGCGACCTCGTCCAGGACTGCTCGGTGATCGGGGTGCCCGGGGCGCCCGGCGAGGGCCAACGGCCCCTCGCCGTCGTCCGGTTGCAGGCCCACGCCGGCGACCCGACCGCCGAGGAGGTCCGGGAGGCCGCCAACAAGGCGCTGGCCGGCGCCGGACTGTCCGCGCTCGCCGCGGTGAGCATCGCCCGCACACCGGAGGACTTCCCGCTCGGGCCGACCGGCAAGGTGCTCAAGCGCGAGCTGCGCACCCGCTTCGCCACCCTCTTCACCGGCCAGTAGCACCCGATGGACCCCCACCCGACCCGGCAGCCGTACCAGTACGTCCGGACTCCGCTCGCCGAGCCCGACTGGCGCCGGCTGCCGGGCTGGCGCCACGTCACCACGGCCCAGTGGCGGGACGCCCAGTGGCAGCGGGCGCACTGCGTGCGCAACCCCCGGCAGCTGCGGGCCGTCACCGAAGCACTGCTCACCGACCGGTTCTTCGCCGAACTCGCCGCCGACCAGCAGCAGTTCGCCACCATGTCGATGCTGCTGCCGCCGCAGATGCTGAACACCATGGCGCCGCACGCAGCAACCGGGCCGGCGGCCTTCACCGAGGCGTTCCTGGCCGATCCGGTCCGCCGCTACATGCTGCCCGTGCGCGCGGACCGCCACCCGCGGTGGCCGAGCCACCCCAAGGCCGAGCGCGACTCGTTGCACGAGGCCGAGATGTGGGTGGTGGAGGGCCTCACCCACCGCTATCCCACCAAGGTGCTGGCCGAGTTGACCGCGACCTGCCCGCAGTACTGCGGCCACTGCACCAGGATGGACCTGGTCGGCAACTCCACGCCCCAGGTCACCAAGACCAGGCTGGCGCTGCGACCGGTGGACCGGCAGGAGCAGATCCTCGACCACCTCAAGCGGACCCCGTCGGTGCGTGACGTGGTGGTCTCCGGGGGCGACCTCGCCAACGTGCCCTGGCCGCAGCTGGAGACGTTCCTGCTGCGGCTGCTGGAGCTGGAGTCGGTGCGCGACATCCGGCTGGCCAGCAAGGCGGTTGTCGGCCTGCCGCAGCACTGGCTCCAGCGCCGGATCGTCGAGGGGCTGGGCCGGGTGGCCGCCGTCGCGGCCCGCCGCTCGGTCAGTCTCGCCGTGCACACCCACGCCAACCACGTGCAGTCGGTGACGCCCCTGGTCGCCGAGGCGGCGCGGGCGCTGCTGGACGCGGGGGTCCGGGACGTCCGCAACCAGGGCGTGCTGCTGCGCGGCGTCAACGCCACCCCGGAGGACCTCCTGGACCTCTGCTTCGCGCTCCAGGGCGAGGCGAACATCCTCCCCTACTACTTCTACCTCTGCGACATGATCCCCGGCGCCGAGCACTGGCGCACACCCGTGCACCAGGCCCAGCGGCTGCAGGAGGCGATCATGGGTTACCTGCCCGGCTACGCCACCCCGCGGATCGTCTGCGACGTCCCCCAGGTCGGCAAGCGCTGGGTGCACCAGGCGGTGGCCTACGACCGCGAACGCGGCATCTCCTCCTGGACGAAGGACTACCGCACCGCACCGGAGGCCCGCGAGAGCGGCGGCGCCGACCTGGACACCGTGCTCGGCCGGCGCCACCTGTTCTACGACCCGGTGGACACCCTCCCGGAGCCCGGCCGCCGCTGGTGGTCGGAGCAGCCCGGCGGCCCCGCGTCCCCACCCCCTCGGAAGGACTCGCCGTGACCCCACCCTGTACGACGGCCGGCCCCGCCGACCTCCCCGCGGACCTCCCCGCGGGCGGCGGCGGACCGCTGCGCCGGATGTGCTGGATCTTCCCCGACCGGGAGTCGACCAGGATGGCGGCGATCTGGCACCCCTTCTTCTGGGACCTCTACGAGGAGGTCGCCGAGAGCCTGGGGATGAGCTGGACCAGGCACGCCCCCGAGGCGGTCACGGTCGACGGCACCGTCCGCGGGCGGCCGGTGGTCTACGTGGACGACGAACCGGTCTCGCCGCAGGACACCCTCTTCGTCACCGCGCTCTACTCGCTCCCCTACCAGTCGATGGACGTCTTCAACCAGTACGCGCTCTACGCCGTGCTCGAACAGGCCGGCTTCTACCTGCCCTTCCCCCCGCAGATGTCGCTCATCGGCAACGACAAGCTGGCCACCCTGCTGCACCTCGCCGGCTCCCCCGTCCCGCCGATCCCGTCGGTCCGGATCGGCACCGGCCGCGACATCGCCAAGCACCAGTACGAGGTGGCGCTGGGCAACATGACGTACCCGGCCATCGTGAAACCGGCCGGGTGGTGCGGCGGCGGCGGGATCAACCTGGCGCGCGGCGCCGAGGACCTCCGGGGCCTGGCCAGCCTGGCGCAGGGCGGGGACACCACGCTCGTGGTCCAGCCCTACCTCGGCGACGGGACGGTCGACTACCGGGTGTACGTCGTCGCCGGCGAACCGTACGCCGTGATGAAGCGGATCCCGGAGCCGGGCTCGCCGGTGGCCAACGCCAGCCGGGGCGGCGCCATGGAGTTCCCCCCGGTTCCGGCCGAACTCGCGGCTGCCACAGCCTGGTTCGCCGAGCGGCTGCCGATTCCTTTCTTCTGCGTCGACTTCCTCTTCGACGGGGAGCGGTTCTGGTTCTCCGAGCTCGAACCGGACGGGGTGATCGCCCCGGACCTGGACGACCCGCAGCGCACGCTCCAACGGGACGTCACCCGCGCCCGGTTCACCGCGTACCGGGACGCCCACGCCAGGTGGCTCGCCGACGGCGGCGCCCCCGCCACGTCCCCCTCGGAAACGGAGCACCGGACACGATGACGGACTTGTTCTCGCTGCCCGCGGCAACGGCGGGGCCGCAGCTGCACGTTGCCCGGCGCACGTTCGAACGGCTGCGGAGCGTACCGGAGTTGGCGCGCCGCTACGCGGACTGCGGCGCGCCCCGCTCGCTCGACGACCTCGCCGCGCTCCCGCCGCTGGACAAGGACGCTCTCAACACCGCCCTGGCCCATCTGGAACCCCGGGCCGAGCGGGGCGCCGGCGCGACCTGGCTCTTCCAGAGCGGCGGCAGCACCGGAGCACCCAAGGTCGGCCACGCCCCCACCGGCTTCTACATGACGGGGGTGCACGCGCAGTGGCAGCCGCTGGACCACGACGACGTCTTCGTCAACGCCTGGGGCGCCGGCCGGATGTGGGGCGCACACTTCCTGGCCGCCGCGCTGGCCGACCTCTCCGGGTGCCGGATCCTCGCGGTGGGCTCGGTCACCACGGACGAGTACGCCGACTGGCTGACGTTCTTCGCCGCAGCCGGGGTCACCGCGATCGGCGGGACCCCGAGCGTGCTCCGGCTCTGGTTCGCCCACGCCCGGGCCGCCGGACTTCAGCTGCCGGCCCTGCGCAAGGTGCTCTGGCTCGGCGAGGCCTGGCAACCCCAGCTGGCGGCGGACCTCGCCGCGGTCGCGCCGCGGGCCCGCCGCTGGGGCATGTTCGGCAGCACGGAGACCTGGGTGGTCGGGACCAACACCCCGGACTGTCCGGCCGACACCTTCCACCCGCTGCCCGAGCAACTGGTGCACGTCGGCGCGGAGGACCTGCTGGACTTCACCACGCTCAACCCGGACATGCTCAACCCGGTGCTGCGCTACCGAACGGGAGACGCCGGCACGCTGCTGGCCTGCCCGTGCGGCCGGCCGGGGCCCGCGATGCGGGTGCTGGGCCGGCGGGACAGCGTGGTGCAGGTGCGCGGGCTCGGGCTGCACGTGGACGAGCTCATCGCGCGGGCCGAGCGCGAGCCGGGGGTGAACCGGGCCCAGGTCCTGATCACCGAGCAGCGCGGCCGGGCCGCGACGGTCGAGTTGCTGCTGCTCACGGGCCCGGACGGCCCTGCGGACGTCGAGCGGCTGCGCCGGGACCTGCTGTCCGCGACCTTCACGCTCAGCACCGCCTTCCAGCACGACCCGGAGTCCTTCCGGGTACGCCCGGTCGACGAACTGATCAGCAACGACCGGACCGGCAAGACCGCCGGCCTCGTCGTCCGGGAGGGGTCGTGAAGCTTCGACGACCCGTCTCCCTCGGGCGGGGGTTCAACCTGTTCTGGGCCGGCCAGACGGTCAGCACCGTCGGCGACCGGGTCACCGTGTTCGTCGTCCCGACCCTGATGATCTTCGTGCTGCACGCGAGCGCCCTCCAGGTCGGCGTCGTGGCGATGGCCCAGTACCTGGGCATCCCGCTGCTCGGCCCGGTCGCCGGGGTCCTGGTCGACCGCTGGGACAAGCGCCGGACGATGCTGGTCTGCGACCTCGTCCGGCTGCTGGCCGTGGCCGCCATCCCGCTGGCGTACTGGCAGGACCGGTTGTCCACGCCACTGCTGGTGGGCTGCGTGGCGGTGATCAGCGGCGCGACGATCTTCTTCAACGTCGGCTATCTCGTCGCCGTCCCGGCCGTCGCGCCGAAGGACGGACTCGTCCGGGCCTACTCCCGACTGGAGGGCAGCGGCTCGGTGTCCGAGGTGGCCGGGCCCTCGATCGCGGCCGGCCTCTACAGCGCGCTGGGCGTCGCCGCCCTGCTCGTCGACGCGGCCAGCTACCTGGTCTCCGCCGCCTGCTTCCGCCGCATGCGGCCCTGGGGCGAGCGGACGATCGCCGCCGGGTCCGTCCGGGAGCGGCTGACGGCGGGGTTCCGCCTCAACTGGGCCGACCCGGTGCTGCGGCGCGTGGTGGTCGCCGCGGTGACGCTCAACTGCGGCGGACCGGTCTTCGTCACCGTCCTGCCCGTGCTCGCCTACCGGGGCCTCGACGTCTCGGTCGGCGCCTTCGGTGCGGCCATGTCGGTCGCCGCGGTGGGTGCGCTGACCGGCGCGGTGGTCGCCCCGAGGATCAGTGAACGGCTGGGCCTGGGAAGGACGCTGGCCTGGGCGCTGCTGCTGCACTGCCTGGTCGGGCTCGGCGTGCTCGCCGCGCCCGCGCTGCCGGCCGGGCCGGTGATCGCCGTCACGATGGGCTGCTACGGCTTCTTCATGTCGTGCATCAACGTCTGCAGCGCCCCCACCCGGCAGTCCCGGATGCCGGAGCGGAACCAGGGCGTGATGCACGCCGCCTTCCGAACCGTCACCTGGGGAGTGATCCCGCTCGCCGCCCTGGTCGGCGGCCTGGCCGTCTCGCTGCTGACCGAGCCGCTGGGGATCCTGGACGCGGCACGTACGGTGATGGCCGGCGGCACCCTGCTGGCGGCGCTCTCCTTCCTGCCGGCGCTGGGGATCCAGCCGCTGCTCGACACCGCCGAGCGGGACTGGGCACGGTCGGACGGCGGCGAGCCGGCGACGGGCGAGCCGGTCGCCGGAGCCCCGTCGGCCCCGGGCGAACCGGTCGCCGGAGCCCCGGCGGAGAGCGCCTCATGACGCCGGACCGGGGTGTCGTGCTGGTGACCGGGGCGTCCTCCGGCATCGGGCTGGCCGTGGCGGTCACCGCGGCCCGGGCCGGCTTCACGACGGTGGCGACCATGCGCGAGCCCGGCCGGGCCGACGCCCTGCGCGAGGCCGCGGACCGCGCGGGCGTCAGGGTGGACGTCCGCCCCCTCGACGTGACCGACGCCGGCTCCGTCGCCGCCTGCCTCGACGGCGTACGAGGCGCGTACGGGCGGCTGGACGCGGTGGTCAACAACGCCGGCGTCTCTAACTCCGATCCCACCATGGAGATGTCGACCATGGCCGCGCTGCGGGCCACTGTCGAGGTGAACTTCTTCGGCGTCGTCGCGGTCAGCCGGGCCGCGATGCCGCTGCTGCGGGCCGCCCGCGGGCGCCTGGTGACGATCGGCAGCGTGCACGGGGTCGTCGGCCAGCCGTTCAACGAGGCGTACTGCGCGGCGAAGTTCGCCGTCGAGGGGTTCATGGAGAGCCTGGCCCCGGTCGCCGCGGCGCACGGCGTCCGGGTGTCGGTCGTCGTGCCGGGCTTCGTCCCGGACACCTCGTTCGGCGTCTTCCCGGACATCGACCGCTCGACCATCCGGGCCGCCTCCGGACCGTACGCGGACACCTTCGCCGACTACCTCGACCGGATCGGCGTCCAGGGCTGGGAGACGGCCGGTCAACCGGCCCAGGAGGTGGCCGAGGTCGTCGTCCGGACGCTGCTCGCCGAGCGGCCGCCCTTCCGCGTCCCCACCAACCGGTGGGCCGCCGCGTACCTGGACCGGAAGCTGGCCGACCGGGACGGCTCGACCGTCCAGACGCTCGCCCACACCTGGATCGGGCGCCCGGACCTCTCCTGAGCCGAACTCCACGGAACAGGAACGGAATCGACGCCCATCACCGCACGACCGACCGACAGGAGACACAGTGCCCGCGAAATCGCTTCAGGAGCTCGTCGACTTCGCCCGCAGCCACTCGCCGTTCTACGCGCAGGCGTACCGCGACGTACCACGGACGATCTCGCACCTCACCGAACTCCCGCTCATCGACCAGGGCGCGTTCTGGGCCGCGAACACCTGGCCGGACAACCGCCTGCTGACCGGCCCGCTCACCGACGCGGGCGTCTACAAGACCGGCGGCACCACCGGCGTCCCCAAGTTCTCCCCCTGGTCGCGCACCGAGCACGCCGACTCGGTCACCGCGTTCGGCGCGGGCATGGTCCGGGCCGGGCTGAAGCCCGGCCACCGGGTGGCCAACCTGTTCTGCGCCGGCGAACTCTACGGCGGCTTCCTCTACATCGAGAACGCCCTGCACCACGCACCGGTGGAGAACGTCCGCCTGCCGGTCGGCTGCGCCGCACCCGACGACTACGTCGTCGACCTGATCACCGGCTTCGGCGTCCACGTCCTCGCGGGCGAGCCGATGAAGCTCAGCGCGGTGGCCGAGTGCCTGCTCCGGCGGGGGCGGAGCGCCGACTCCGTGGAGCTGCTGCTCTTCGGCGGCGACCTGCTCTTCGCCGACCTGCGGCCGATCCTGTCGCAGGCCTTCCCGAAGGCCGCCGTCTCCTCGCTCGGGTACGCCTCGAACGACGCGGGCCTGGTCGGCTCGCCGGTGCCGGGCGACGACGTCCGCGTCCACGAGGCCTTCCCCGAACGCACGGTGGTGGAGCTGGTCGACGAGGTGACGGGGGAGCCGATCACGGCTGCCGGCGTGCCCGGCCGGGTCGTGGTCACCAACCTGTTCCGCACCCTGATGCCGATCCTCCGGTACCCGACCGGGGACCGCGCCGAGTGGGTGGACCCGGGGTTCGGGCGGTTCCGGCTGGTCGGCCGGTCCAGCGAGGGCGCGCGCGTCGGCACGGTCGCCATGCCGACCGAGGAGATCCGCGCGGTACTGCTCGCAGCCGACCCGGACGGCGCCATCTCCGGCCTGCAGATGGTGCAGCGCCGCTGGGAGGGACGGGACGGCCTCGTCCTGCGCCTCGGGTACAGCGGGCAGCCGCCGGCCGAACCGGACGCACGGGGCGAACGGCTCGTCGCCGCCGTGTACGCCGCCCTCCCGCTCTATCCGGCCGAGGTGGCCGCCGGTGCCATCCACCACCTCGCCGTCGAGTGGGTGCCCCGGTCCGAGCTGGCCACGAACCCCCGGACGGGCAAACTCCGGCAGGTGGTGGACGAGCGACCCCGGGACTGACCCCCTCCGGCCGGACGGGCGGGGGCGGGCAGCCGGCCGACCACGGGCCGGTCAGCCGGACTGCGGGCGGCCGGTCTGCGGTCAGCCGGGCCGGTCAGCCGGACTGCGGGCGGCCGGCGAGCACGAAGCTCTGCCCGCGGAACTCCGCGACGACCCTCCCCGCCGCCTGCCGGACGGTCACGTCGTAGATCCCCTGCCGCCCGGAGCGGGTCCGCTCCACCGCCTCGGCGACCAGCTCGTCGCCGACCTCGGCCGGGGCGAGGAAGGTGACCTGTGCGGCCTGGGCGACCGTCACCGGTCCGTGGCTGTTGCAGGCGTAGGAGAACGCGGCGTCGGCGAGCAGGAACAGGAATCCGCCGTGCGCCGTCCCATGGCCGTTCACCATGGAATCGGCCACCCGCATGCGCATCACCGCCCGACCGGCGGACACCTCGTCCAGCGTGATGCCCAGCGCATGGCTGGCCCGGTCGCGCGCGTACAGCGCGGCGATCGCCGATCCTCCGGCCGGGCCCGGTCCGGTCTCCGCGTCCACGACGTCCCGCCTTTCCGGGAGCGGCCGCACGGACCGGTCGTCCCGCTGCCGCCCCTGTCTTCCCGCGCACCGGATTACACCGAGTCGCGCCACCGCCTGTCAATGACCTCCCGCAGGCCGCCGCCGGGCCGGGCCCCGGGTCCCGGGCGCGGTCGGGCGACGGTCCCGGCCGGGCCGGGCGCGCCTTCCCGCTCGAACGACGGGACGCTACTGTTCGGTAACCATGGCCGGACACGGCCCGCCGTACCCGCCGTACGACATTGCCCCCCAGGAGTGACCGTGAAACGATCGAGCCTCTCCGCCCGGCTGCTGAGCGGACTTCTACTCGGCGCAGGAGTGATGCACTTCGCCGCGCCCCGCCCGTTCGATGCGACCGTGCCGAAGCGGCTTCCGGGCAGCAGGCGGGGCTGGACGTACGCGAGCGGCGTCGCCGAACTCGCCATCGGCACGGCGGTCGCCGTGCCGCGCACCAGGAGGGTCGGGGCCCTCGCCGCCGCGGGCTTCTTCGCCGCCGTGTTCCCGGCCAACGTGAAGATGGCCTACGACTGGCGGCACCGGCCGGCCCCGCTGCCGGCCCTGGCCGTGGCCCGGCTGCCGCTCCAGGTGCCGCTCGTCCTGTGGGCGTGGCGGCTCGGGCAGCGCACGCACGGCTGACGGACCCCGGGGGTTCGGCGCCGCCCGGGCGCGATCGGAGCACGGCGCGGGACGCGGGCACCCGGGCACCCGGGCACCGCCGGCCATCGGCTTCAGCTTCCCGGCCCCGGACACCACCCGATCGACCGAGTCGGCAGCGGCCGTCCGGGTGACCCCGGGCGGAAACGGTCCGCACACGCAGGGCCGGATCGTTCTGCCGTACATTCCCACACAGAACGATCCGCCGAGGCCCCGGTGCGCCTGATCGGACGGGCCGCCTCGGCGGTCCTGTCCCTGACCATCCTGATCCTCCCGGCGGTGGCCGCCGGCGGCGACCACCAGAGCGGCGCCGGCCCCGGACCCCGGCCGCCCGAGAACGGCCACGCCGGCTGGGAGGTCGCGGCGGGCGCCGCCAACGTCCGCCGCGACCACTCGGTCAACGACACGGTGCTCGGCCTGACGCACTGTGGCGACCGGGTCGAGATCGTGGACACCTGGACCTCACCGCTCGGCACCCGCTGGGGCAAGGTCGTGGTCACCCGCACCGGGCTCACCGGCTGGGTGCTCTGGTCCCTGCTCACCCGCCACGAACCGACCGTCACGTCCGTCGCGAACTGTCCGCCGCGGGAGTGCCGCCGCGCCTCTCCCCCGTGCGTCACCGGCGGCTCCGTCGAGATCGGCCCCGTCCGAATCTGAGGCGCCCACCCTGACCCGGGCGCGGCCACGGCGACGCCTCCATCGGCGATCCGGACGCTCTCCTCGCTCTCGGGCCGGCCCGTCCGGCCGCCCCTCGGGGGATACCCCAGGGGGGCATTTCTCCGTCCCCGCCCGATCCGGCCCGGAGCCCGACCGTTCCGTTCCGCCGTTCCAGGCAGACGCGTTCCCGCAGGTCAGAGGCCATAAATCATTCCGGCCTCCCAGATCCGCGGCCGGCCCTGGCGGCTGGGACGGTTCCCGGGCCAAGGTCTTGCCAGACCCGGCAGACCGGGTTCTCTTGCCCGCACCGCACGACACACCGGGGGACATCCCAATGCGCATCCACCGCAGCCGCACCACCGTCCTGGCCGCGACCGGCACCGCCGCGCTCGCCCTCGTCCTCACCGCCTGCGGCCCGGACGCCACGGACACCAAGGCCGCCACCGCCCCGACCCCCGCGACCCCCGCGACGGCGCCGTCCACGCCCGGCACCACCCCGAACACGGCCGGCGGGCAGGGCGCGGACAGCACACCCGACACGGGGGCCGGGAAGAGCACCGACGCCGCACCGGGCGCCGGCACCGGGAAGGGCTCGCCCACCGCACGGCCGACCGGTGCCTCGCCGGCGCCCGCCGACCCGGCGGCGGCGAGCGCCCCGCCGTGCACCGTCAAGGACGTCGCCGTCACCGCCGCCCTCCAGGACGGCCCGCCCTACACCCACCTCGTGCTGACCGCGAAGAACACCTCGGGTCACAGCTGCCGGCTCAACGAGTACCCGCAGATCCGGTTCCTCGAAAGCCACCGCGAGAACGTTCCCGCCGTCGCCAAGAGCAAGCCCGCCGCCCCCGTCGTCCTCACCGCCGGCGCCCCCGCCTACGCCGTCGTCAGGCTCTCCAACGGCGGCGTCCACGAGAACAACGAGCCCGTGACCGCGTTCTCCGTCACCCTCGCCGGCGGCAGCGGCGCGGCCACCGTCAAAGCACCCGGCAACGGCGGCATCGCCGTCGACCCCGCCGTCTGGGCGACCGGGTACTGGACGCCCGAGCTGCGCAACGGCGCCGACGAATTCTGATCCGCCCCACCCACCGCGCCTGGTAGGTTCGCGACGGCGGCTCCCGGCCGAGCCGACGCCGGACGAGGGCGGGTGGCGCACTCGGCCGGAGCGAGCGACACCCACGGGAGAGCGCATGACCTCCGGCCCGCACCCGATCGCCTCGGTGAGCCCGGGCGGTTCCCCCCACGCGATCAGCTCCGCGGCCGCGATCGACTTCGCGGCCGCGGACCGGGCCGCGCACGCTGCGGGGCGCTCCCTCGACGTGCGCTGGATCCACGGGTCGGAGTCGGCGAAGCACAACACCGACCCCGAGCTCCAGGTCCACCACTACGACGAGCACACCGTGATCCTCCGGCAGAACATGGCCGTCGACTACGAGGCGCCGTTCCTCTTCCTGTTCTTCGGCAACGAGCGCGCGGTACTGATCGACACCGGCGCCACCGCGTCCCCCGAACACCTCCCGCTCCGCCGCGTCGTCGACGAGCTGGTCGCGGGGTGGCTCGCCCGCCATCCGCGCACCGCCTACCAGCTGCTCGTCCTGCACAGCCACGGTCACGGCGACCACATCGCGGGGGACGCGCAGTTCGCCGGGCGGCCCGACACGGTGGTGGTGGACGCGGCGCCCGACACCGTCCGGTCGTTCCTCGGCCTGGACGACGACCCCGACCGGCCGGCCCACCTGGACCTCGGCGGGCGGGTGCTGACCTGCCTGACCAGTCCTGGTCACCACGAGGCGGCCATCACCTACTACGATCCGTTCACCGGTTTCCTGCTCACCGGTGACACCGTCTACCCGGGACGGCTCTACATCGCCGACTGGGACGCCTACGTCGCGACGATCGACCGGCTGATCGCCTTCGCCGCCGCCCATCCGGTCAGCCATGTGCTCGGCTGCCACATCGAGATGACCGATCAGCCGGGGGTGGACTACCCGATCCGCTACACCTACCAGCCCGACGAGCCGCCCCTGCAGATGACCGTCGCCCAGCTGCACGACATCCGCCGCGCACTCGACGAGGTGGCCGCCCGGCCCGGGCGGCACGCCTTCGACGACTTCGTGATCTCCTACCGCACGGGCTGACCGGGACCACCAGGCCGGACCCACCGACCGGGCTCACCGGCCGGGCTCACCGCCCGACGAGCCGAGGAGTCCGGACCGCGGGCCTCCCCGGTGACCCGCTGCCACGCGAGCCGCCCGGCAGGACCGTCACGGTTGCGTCACACGACCACCGCTCCCCGACGGAGCGGCCCGCCGCACTGCCAGACTCACGCCATGACAAGCCCCTCTCCGTCGGCCGGACAGCGGCCCCGGGTGCTCTCCTCGATCGCCGCCCTCCTGCTCGCCGGGGCGGCCGTCACCGCGTGCACCTCCACCGGTCCGACCCCGACCGGTCCGCCGCCGAGCCAGGCCACGTCCGCAGGGCGGACCGCCGCCGTCTACACCCCCGACCACCCGCTGGACGAGGGGCAGCTGAAGCAGGCCGCCGAGCAGCTCCGCAAGCGGGCCGAGGCGCGCGGTCTGCAGGACGCCCGGGTCACCTCCACGGCCGCCGCCCTGCGGCTCTCGGTCGCCGGGCAGGTGGCCGGAGACCGCCTCGCGGCGCTCGGCCGCCGGACCGCACTGGACTTCCGGCCGGTCCTGGCCGTGGCGGCCGGTGCCGCCGACCCGGCAGCGGGCTCCGCGGACCCCGCCCCGACCGGCACGGTGCCGCCGGAACTCGCCTCCCGCTTCGCCGCGCTGAGCTGCGCCGGCCCCGACACCGCGCTCGCCGCCGCCATCGATCCGGCCGCCGCCCTGGCGATCTGTGGCGCCGCCACCAAGGCGGACCCGGTGGCGATGAGGTTCGCCCTGGCACCGGCCGCCGTCCGGGGCACCGACATCGCGAAGGCCTCGGCGGCGTTCGACAGTCAGTTCGGCGCCGGCTGGCAGGTCACGGTGGAGTTCACCGCCGGGGGCGGCAACGCCTTCGCCGACCTGACCGGCAGGATCGCCCCGCAGCCCGCGCCAGCCAACCAGCTCGCCATCTCGGTGGACGGCACGGTCGTCTCGCACCCGTACGTCGCCCAGGCGATCACCGGCGGAGCGGCCGTGATCAGCGGTTCGTTCACCGAGGACGAGGCCAAGGACCTCGCCGCCGCCCTGAGTTCGGGCAGCCTGCCCGCCCATTTCACGGCCGCGGTGTCCACCGAGACCGACTGACCCCGGCGCCGCGGCGGGTGCCGTCCGCCTAACGCCCGCACCCACGGCGGTCGGCGCCGTGGTACCCGCCGCGGCGGTCAGCGCAGCGGCACCCGCTGCGGCGGGAGCAGTTCGCTGGGCTGGACGATGACGAAACCGTCGCCGGTGAAGGACAGTTCCCAGCCCTCGGTGGCGGTGCCGCGGCGTCGCCACGCCTCGGTGTTGCTGCTCTGGGCCTGGAGTTGGACATCGAGGGCCGAGGACCAGCCGACCACCGCGTCGGCGTCCGCGTAGACGTACTCGCCCGCGCGTACCGGCATCACCAGCGGCAGGCCGGAGGTCATCACCACCAGCGTGCCGCTGCCGGACAGCTCCAGGCTGTGCCGGCCGACGCCGGAGATCCGCTCACCGCCCTCGATGTCGACCGCCCGCCACTCGATCGTGGTGTCCAGGGCGAGAACGTAGCTGCTGGTGATCGTCAGCCGTTCGCGCCGGAGTTCGAGGATGTGCAGGTGCTGGGCCAGGTTGGCGAGGTAGACGGTGCCGGTGCCGGCGCAGCGCATCAGGTCCAGGGCGGGCGGCTGCGGCCGTGCCTGCCGGTGCTGCTGCGGCGGATGTGGCGGCTGCTGCCGGTTGCGGCTGCGGCGGCCGGGCTCGGTCCAGCCGGTGAACTGCACCCGGCCGGTGTGCGCGACCATCGCACCGCTGCGGGCCAGCACCTCGGCCCGCCCGTCCAGCGCGACCCGCAGCAACTGCGGGTTCTGCAGGGCGAAGCGCTCCTCGCCGGCCAGGGCGGTGTGGTCGAGAAGGGGACTGTGCACGGTGATCACTGCTCCTTGGCCGCAGACTGTTCAGCCGCGGATCTTGAGTCGGTCGGAGGTGTCCTCGCTGGGCTGGACGACGACGAAGCCCGAGCCCTTGAAGCCCAGTTGGACCGCCTCGCCGCTGCCCCGGCCGATCAGCGAGCCGACCTTGAGGGTCCGCCGCACCTTGATCTCCATCCCCGTCGTCCAGGCCACCAGCGCGTCCGGATCGACGAACGTCTCGGCCTCCGCGCAGTCCAGCACCACCGGGACCCCGCGCGAGGTCACCGACACCCAGCCGCTGCCGCTCACCGTCACGTTGTACAGGCCCGTACCGGCCATCAGTGCCGGCCCCTTGACCTTCTCGACGGCGCAGCCCAGCGACGCGTCGAGGGCCAGCAGGTGCGAGCCGTTGACGGACAGCGACTCGTCGTCGAGCTGGAGGTTGAGCACGTCCGCGCCGAAGTCGGCCAGGTAGAGCGTGCCGTCGCCGAACCAGCGCAGCAGCGGGCTGCGCTCGCCCGACGCCCACTCGCCGAGCGAGCGGCGCAGCGACTGCGAGACGGCCTCGTACTGGAGGAACCCGTCGTAGGCCACCATCGCCCCGGGCTTGGCGAGCACGTCCTGCCCGCCGGTGACGGCGACCCGGCACATCGCCCCGCCGTGGTTGCTCATCCGCGCCGTGACCGGGGAGGCCGTGTGCCCCTGCAGGAACGTGCCCGAGAGCGCCTGCCGCTCCATTCCAACCTCCTTGTACCCGGGCGCTGCGCCCGCTCAGACCTCGAACGGCTGGACGACGACGAAGTTGCCGGGCCCGCCCCTGAACTGAAGGCTGTACGACTCCGCGGCGTGCCCCGCGTAGGCCGAGCGCCGGATCCGTACCGGGGCCGTGGTGATCACCTGGGCGCCGCGCGACCACGCGACCAGCGCGTGGACGTCGGCGTAGGTCTCGGGCGCCGGGGTGACCGGCAGCACCACCGGGATGCCGTTGGTCTTCACCACCACCGTGCCGTGGCCGCTGAACTGGAGCGTGAAGAAGCCTCCGTTCGGCAGGCCCTCGCCCTCGATCCGGCGGACTTCGTGCTCCAGGTCGGCGTCGAAGGCCAGCACCCGGTCGGAGCTGACGCAGATGGCGTCGCCCTCCAGCCGCACCACGTGGAGGTGGGCGGCCTCGTCGGCCAGGAACACCTGGCCCTCGCCGGAGACCCGCATCAGCTTGAGCGTCTGGCCGGTGAGGTTGCCGGTCAGTTTGCGCAGCATGCCGGAGCTCTCGTGGGCGAACTCGGCCCGGCCCTGGTAGGCCACCATGCTGCCGTGCAGGGCGAGGACGTCGTGGCCCTTGCTCAGGGTGTAGCGGACGAGGTGGTCGTTCTGCTGCGCCCACCCGGTCCGCTCGGGGACTTCGGCGTACTTGACCAGGGAGACGCGGACGCCGGGCGGCGCGGGCGGCTGCTGGGCGGGTGGCTGCACGGGCAGCTGCGGCGCGGGCACCGGAGCAGGCAGCACCGGAGCGGGCTGCACCGGAACGGGCTGCACCGGAACGTCCCCGACCTCGCCCCCGCCCTCCTCGGTGTCCTCGTCGAGCGCCTCGCCGCCGAAGTTCTCCAGCAGTGCCCGCAGGCCTCCGTCGAAGCCCTGGCCGACCGGTGAAATGCGCCACTCGCCGCCGCGCCGGTAGATGTCCGCCAGCATCACCGCGCGTTCGGTGCTGAACTCCGAGCCGGTGAAGGAGTAGCGGCCGACCTCCGTACCGTCCACGACGAGCCGGACGTACCCGGAGGTGACCTGCGACATCCGGCCCTCGCCGTCGATGGTCGCGGTCAGGCTCAGCCGGTCGATGGCCGGCGGGACGTCCGGCAACACGATCCGGAACGCCTCCGTGTCCCCGGACTGCGCGCCCAACAGCTGCACCGAGCCCTCGGGGCTGGCGGGCTGGTTGAAGAAGACGAAGTAGCGGTCGTCGCTGAGCCGCTGATCCGCGTCCAGCCCGAAGCAGCTGATGTCGAACACCAGACCCGGCGCGCTCAGCCGCACACCGAGATAGAGGTCCGTACCCGGCGTCAGATCGGCTATCCGCACGCGCGAAGCCTTGGCAAGTTCCCTGGTCATGGCGCCGGGCCGACCCTCCCCCTACGTCGACGGGTGTGGTCCGGCGACCCTACCCCACCTCGTCCGGACGCAGCAGACCCCCACCCGGTTGCGCACCCCGGCCGCCGGGCGCCGGCGGTGGGCCCCCGGCCGGTCCGCCGAGGGTCCGTCAGGAGTCGTCAGGGCCCGTCAGGATTCGTCAGGAGCCGCCTGGGCCCGTCAGGCGCCGCTGTGGCGGAGCATCTCCTCGCGGTCGACGACCTTGACGCGCTCGCGCCCCTCGGCGGTGCCGAGGCCGCGCTCGTGGGCGTCGAGCTCCTTCCAGCCCTCCCAGGTGGTGAACCGGACGCCCTGGTCGCGCAGGTGGGCCACCACCGCGTCGGGCTCGGGCTCGACGGCGCCGGGGAGGCGGCCGGCGGCGTGGTCGGCCAGCAGGCAGGCGACGGTTTCGTTGGCGTCCCCCTTGGTGTGGCCGATCAGGCCGACGGGGCCGCGCTTGATCCAGCCGGTCACGTAGGTGGCGGCCTGATGGGAGCCGTCGGCGGACAGGACGCGGCCGGCCTCGTTGGGGACGGTGCCGCTGATCGGGTCGAAGGGCACCTTCGCCAGCTCGTCCGAGTAGTAGCCGATGGCGCGGTAGACGGCCTGCACGTCCCAGTCGGTGAAGCGGCCGGTGCCCCGGACGTTGCCCGTGCCGTCGAGCTCGGTGCGCTCGGTGCGCAGGCCGCTCACCCGGCCGTTCTCGCCGATCACCTCGACGGGGGACTCGAAGAAGTGCAGGTGGACCCGGTGCGGGCGGTCGCCGACGTCGCGGATGGCCCAGTTCTCGATGGTGGAGGCGACCATGTCGGCGTGCTTGCTGCCACGGCGTTCGGCGATCGAACCCTCGTCGTACTCGATGTCCTCGGGGTCGACGACGACCTCGATGGTCGGGGAGTGGTCGAGTTCGCGCAGTTCCATCGGGCTGAACTTGGCCTGGGCCGGGCCGCGGCGGCCGAAGACGTGCACCTCCACCGCCCGGTTGGCCTTGAGCCCGGCGTGGACGTTCGGGGGGATCTCGGTGGAGAGCAGCTCGTCGGCGGTCTTGGCGAGGATGCGGGCCACGTCCAGGGCCACGTTGCCCGCGCCGAGGACGGCGACCTTCTCCGCCTCCAGCGGCCAGGTCCGGGGGACGTCGGGGTGCCCGTCGTACCAGGAGACGAAGTCGGCGGCGCCGTGGGAACCGTCCAGGCCGGAGCCGGGGATGTCGAGGGCCCGGTCGGCCGTCGCGCCGGTGGCGAAGACCGCGGCGTCGTAGAAGCGGTGCAGGTCGTCCAGGGTGAGGTCGCCCGGGTAGTCGACATTGCCGAACAGGCGGATGCCGGGCTTCTCCAGCACCTGGTGCAGCGCGGTGACGATGCCCTTGATCCGCGGGTGGTCGGGGGCGACGCCGTAGCGGATCAGCCCGAACGGGGCGGGCATCCGCTCGAAGAGGTCGATCGAAACGCCCGGGTCCTGGGCGGCGTCGGACTTGAGCAGGGCGTCTGCGGCGTAGATGCCGGCGGGGCCGGCTCCGACGATCGCTATGCGGATCGGGCGGGACATGTCGGGTGGTCCTCCGGGCGGGCGAGCGGCAGGCGGATGGTTGAAGCAAACCCGGGCAGTGTGCACCGGTGTAGGGGGTCCGGAGCTATGACCTCATAGCTCCAACCTATGGGTTCGGCTCGGGCGGCAGCGGGCGGGCGCACGGCACGCGGCGGCGTCAGAGCCGGTCGTAGATCCCGGCGAGTCCGCGCAGCACCGCGGCCGCCGCCTCGACGGTGGCGTCGTCCAGCCCGGTGACCAGGCGGTCCAGGTCCGCGTGGAGCGCCCGCTGGCGCTGGAGGTGCCGTTCGCGACCGGCCGCGGTGAGGGTGACGAGGACGGAGCGCCGGTCGTGGGCCGGCCGCTCGCGGATGACGTACCCGGCCTCGACCAGCCCGTTGACCAGCTGCGTCGCCGCCGCCGCGGTGGTCTCGGCGCCGGCCGCGAGCCGGCTGACCGGGATCGGCCCCTCGTCGGCCAGGACGCGCAGGGCTCGGGCGTGGGTGAGCGAGAGCGCCCCCGGGGACCGGGTGGCGCGCCCGCGCAGGCGGGCATCGGCGGCGCTGAGACTGTACGCGGCACGGGCGAGCGCGTCGAGCGCGTCGGCGCGATCGACGCGCTCCGCTGCGGGCCGGGCCCGGTCCGACCGGGCCGGCCGGTCCGCATTCGGTTCGGTCATGGGGTGATCCTCTCCCGTCGAACGCCGGGGTTGACAGCCGGGTCAAGCATAAGTACTTAATCATTAAGTACTTACCAACTACCGACCTCTGCCGAATCCGAAAGAGAGCGCACCATGACCGTCCGATCGACCGGACAGAGCTGGGCCCTGGACATCGCCCTCGCCCAGGGCGGCTTCGACGCCCTGCACCCGCAGGCCAAGGGCACGATGGAGCAGCTCGGCCACGACCACACCGACTTCGACAAGGTCTTCGCGCTGGTCCGCAGCGGCGCCATGCTGCCCAAGGCGTGGGCCACCGTCGCCGGCCAGGCCGAGCAGCGGGCCGCCCACCACGAGCGCGAGGGCTTCGGCCGCACCGCCGCCGACCTGTACCAGCGGGCGGCCGTGATGTGGGGCCGCGCCCAGTACTCGTTCCTCGACGCCGCCGACCCGCGCAAGACGGCGTTCCGCGAGCGCGCCGACCACTGCGTGGCACGGCTCGGCGAACTGCGCGGCCACCGGGTGCGCCGGGTGGAGCTGGAGTTCGAAGGCCGGCACGTCTACGCCCTGCTCCACCTGCCGCCCGGGCACGTCGAGCAGGCCTCCGCGGTCATCCTGGGCCCGGGGATGGACATGATCAAGGAGGACTACATCTTCGCCGCCGAGCGCTACTACACCTCGCGGGGCATCGTGGCGCTCTCCATCGAGGGCCCCGGCCAGGGCGAGTCCCGGGCGAACGGGCTGACCCTCGACCTCACCAACTACGAGCGGGCGCTGAGCCGCTGCATCGACTACCTGGCCGGCCTCCCCGAGGTCGATCCGCAGCGGATCGGCATGTTCGGCATCAGCATGAGCGGCTACTGGGGCATGCGGGCCGCCGCCACCGACCCTAGGCTCGCCGCGCTGGCCGCCTTCGAGGCCGTTACCGGCGACTTCGACACCATCTTCGAGCGGGCCCAGCCGAGCTTCAAGCACAACTTCATGTACATGGCCGGCTACACCGACGAGCAGGCCTTCGACCGCGAACTCGTCGACCGGCTACCGCTCGGCGACCTGGTCACCCGGATCACCTGCCCGGTCCTGGTGGGCATCGGCGAGTTCGACGAACTGACCCGCCTGGAACAGGCACTGGCCGGCTACGAGCTGATCGTGGCGCCCAAGGAGATGCGGGTCTACGAAGGCGAGTTCCACCCGCTGGGCGGAGTCGCGGCCGAGGTCTTCCGCTTCGGCGCGGAGTGGCTGGAGCGCGCACTGGCCGGCGAACTGACCGAGCCCGGCCGGGACGCCCGCTACTACGTGCACAGCGACGGCCGGACCACCGACGGCACCGCCGACCCCACCTGGTGGCTCGGCGCCGACCCGGTGACGGCGCGCTGAGCCGTGCGGCCGGGCCCCGGCCGACCCGGAGTACCGTCCGGGCCGGCCGGGGCTCACTCGATGCCCAGCGGGCCGATGCCCAGGTCCTCGCGCATGAGGCCGCGCATCCGGCCCATCGCCGAACGGCGCTGCGCGATCAGGGGCGCGTCCTCGGCGGAGCCGACGGCCGCCCCGGCCGCGTAGGCGTCGCGGATCCGGCGCAGGCTGAGGAACGCCTCGTTCCCGGCCGCCACGACCTGCGGCGGCCCGACCAGCCAGAGGCGCTCGCTCGCGGTGTAGAGGCCGGTGGACCGGAACGCCTCCCGCACGGCCGCGTCACGCGCCGACTCGGTCAGGTGGTCGCCCAGCGCGACCGCCCGGATCTCCTCACCCGCGGCTTTGAGCGCGCTGACGAACTGGGTGTACACCTCGCGCCGCACCTCCAGCGCGTGCCGGGACTCCTCGCGCCGCCAGCGGTTGCGGTCGGCGACCAGGGTCGCGGCGATGCCGATCACGGCACCGGTCAGTGTGGAGAGCAGGGGCATCCAGTCCATGCGCGGCAGCCTGTCGGAACGGGCGCGGCGGCACCAGTGACTTTTCGGCTGCGCCTGCCCCGGCCGGGCGCAGGGCCCTGGCTACCCCGGCCCCGGCCGGACACGCTCCGGTTGGGACCAGGGGCTCATGTGTTCGGGGCGCGGAAGGGGAGACCGTGGAGGAAGAGTTCCACGGTCGCGCAGCCCCCGTCGGGCGACTGCGCGGCGGTGCTCCGACCGCCTCGGTGCGGACGGTCCGGCGAAGCGCCGGATCCGCTCGGCCCGGCCCGGCCGCCCCCGAGGCACCCGACACGCACCGCCAACCGTGGCCGACCCCGAGGACACGCCATGAACGACCGCTCCACCCCGACCTTCGACGTCGCCGTGCACCAAGCCGGAGCTGGCGGCGGCCCCGGCCCGGAAGTGGCCCACGGCTTCCTGCTCAGTACCCAGACCGTCATGGTGCCGCAGCCGCCCGAGACCCTGTCGAGCCCCTGGCAGCGCCTGGTCGTCCGCATCACACGGAGCGCGGACCCGGCTCCGGACCCGGGCCCGGAGACGATCAACGTCGCCGGCCTCGCCCTGTCCGCGGTCGCCACGGACGGTGTCACCGCGGCGGCGGCGCTGCTGACCCTGAACAAGCCCTCGCGGCACACGGACGCGCTCAGGGAGCACGACCGACGCGACCTCACCGAGGCCCGCCGGGCGGTGGTGCGCGAGCGCACCCGCATCGCCCGCGAGCTGCACGACATCGTCGCCAACGCCGTCGCCGTCATGGTCATGCGGGCCGAGGACGCCAGGAGCACGACGCCCGCCGAGCAGACCGGCACCATCGAGGCGTTCGGCCACATCGAGGACGTCGGCCGGTCGGCGATGACCGAACTGCGCCGCATGCTCCGGGTGCTGCGCAGCCCGGACGCCCCCGTCGAGGACATCGGCCGGCACGGCCTGGCCGATCTGCAGCCGAGGCTGGAGGACGGCCGCCGGACGGGCATCGGGATCGACCTCGACGTCCGCGGCACCCCGCTCCCCCTCGACGACAGCGTCGACCGCACGGCCTACCGGCTGGTGCAGGAGGCCGTCACCAACATCACCAAGCACGCCGGGCCGGGCAGCCACGCGGCCGTGCGGATCACCTGGTCCGACGCCCTGCACATCGAGGTGGTCGACGACGGCGCCGGCCGTACCCTCGCAGTGCGGCGGGACCTCTCGACCGGCCACGGCCTGATCGGGCTCGCCGAACGGATCGCGGTCTTCGGCGGCGAGCTGACCGCCGGTCCGCACCGGTCCGGCTTCCGGGTGGCAGCCACCCTGCCGATCTCACCGACGCCGGGGGCCGGCGCCCCGGCTCCGGCCGTCACCGGCGGCGGGCTTCGTCAGCGCGGCGGACTGTGAGAGGCTCCGGGAATTCCGGCACCGCGGCCACGTGGTGACAGGCCCCGACGGCCGGACGCGCGATCGGCGCCCCCGGGAGGCGAAGGAGACCCGGGATGAGGGCTCCCCGGAGCGAAGGACTTCCCGGCGCGGACGGCACCGCGGTACGCGGCGCACCGCGCTTCGTGAGGGGGTGGTCCGACCAGGGCGGACGAGAACGGGAAAGGGGGCGTACCCACTCCTTTCCAGTCCCAACTTATAGCGCACGGGGGGGCTTGCGGCAAGGCCCCGGTCGTGCCGCAGAATTGTCGGCCTGGGCCGCCGCCCGCGGACCTGGAAGGTGCCGCAGCCCGTCCTCGTCCACTCCCCGACGGTGCGCCGAAGCACCGACCTCCAAGATCATTATGCTGGGAGCCCCACCCCGGGGCCGTCGCGTGCGCGCAGGCCCCGCCCCCGAGCTTTGTCGTGTCGTACATGGCGGTGTCCCTACCGCCGCCGCCCTCGGTCGCCCGGTCGACCGAGGGTCCTGAGTCAATGGAGCTTGCCTTGGTCCCCACGTCGCCGTCCTCGTCCGAACCCACCACCGCCGCAGCCGGGACGAACCCGGGCGGCGGCGACGCGCCGTCCGCCGACGACCGGCGGACCCGGGAGCTGCGGGCGGAGAACGCGTACGTCGGCCGGCTGTACGACCGACTGGAAGGCCTGCGGGAACTCGCGACGGCCCGGCTGCGCGAGATCCACCGCCAGGACCAGGGCGGCACGCTCCAGTCCCGCCTGGAGCGCGACACCATGGAGCTCCACCACACCCGCCGGCTGGCGGAGCTCTACGCCGCCGAGTACGGGCTCTGCTTCGGCCGGCTCGACACCGCCGACGGCGAGCGGCAGTACATCGGCCGGATCGCCCTCGCCGACGACGACCACGATCCGCTGCTCACCGACTGGCGGGCGTCGGCCGCGGAGCCGTTCTACCGCGCGACGCCCGCCGCCCCCGGCGGGGTGACGGGGCGACGGCACCTCCGGAGCAAGGGCCGCACCATCGTCGACTTCGACGACGACGCCTTCGGCGTGGGCACCCTGGACGGCCGGGCCGGCTCCGACCTCAGTGGGGAGACCGCGCTGCTCGCCTCGCTGACGGCGGCCCGGACCGGGCGGATGGGCGACATCGTCTCCACCATCCAGGCCGAGCAGGACCGGGTGATCCGCTCCGAGCTGGGCGGCGTGCTGGTCGTGCAGGGCGGTCCGGGGACCGGCAAGACCGTGGTGGCGCTGCACCGCGCCGCGTACCTCCTCTACACGCACCGCGACCGGCTGGCCAAGCGCGGCGTACTGGTCATCGGGCCGAACACGACGTTCCTGCGCTACATCGACCAGGTCCTCCCCGCGCTCGGCGAGAGCGAGGTCGTGCTGAGCAGCATCGGCGCGCTCTACCCCGGCGTGACCGGGACGGACGCCGAAACGCCCGAGGCGGCCGCCGTCAAGGGCGACGCACGGATGGCGCGGGTGCTCGCCACCGCGCTGGAGGGCCTGCGGCAGCTGCCGGAGGAGTCCTGGACCATCACCGTGGGCCGGAGCTCGCCGCACCAGGAGGAACTCGTGATCGGCCGGGCCCTGTGCGAGCGGGCCCACGCCGCCGCTCACAGGACCGGCGAACCCCACAACGCGGCCCGGGCCGCCCTGGTCGAGCGGCTCTCCTCGGAGCTGGCCCTGCGGATCGCCCGGGACCGCGGCGGGGAGATGGAACTGGACGACGTGGTGGACCTCGCCGACTCGCTCGTCGTCGAGCGCGACTTCCAGGCCCTGGCCGAGAAGCTGTGGCCGCTGCTCGGCCCGGAGCAGCTGCTCACCGCGCTGTACGGCTCCCCGGAGCTGCTGGCCGAGGCCATGCCGGACTTCTCGGAGGCCGAACGCGCCGCCCTGCTGCGCGAACAGCCGGGCCCGGACCAGCAGCCCTCCTGGACCACCGACGACGTGCCGCTGCTCGACGAGGCCGCCGAGCTGCTCGGCCCGCTGCCCGGCAGCGCCGTCTCCCGGCGGGCCGACGCCGCCGCCGATGCCGAGGAGCTGGAGTTCGCCAAGGTCGTCCTGGAGGACTTCGGCGCGGGGCTGGCCGAGATCGACGCGGAGATGCTGACCCGCCAGTACCGCGGCGAGGGGGAGTTCCGCCCCCTCGCCGAGCGCGCGGCCGAGGACCGGACCTGGGGCTTCGGGCACATCATCGTCGACGAGGCGCAGGAACTGTCCCCCATGGCCTGGCGGCTGCTGACCCGGCGCTGCCCCGGCCGTTCCATGACGATCGTGGGCGACCTCGCACAGACCGGCGCTCCCGCCGGGCTGAACTCCTGGGGCGAGGCGCTCGACGAGTACACGGCCGGGCGCTGGCGCACGGTGGAACTCACCATCAACTACCGGACCCCTGCCGAGATCATGCGGATCACCGAGGGCGTCCTGCGGGCGGTCGACCCGGCGCTCACCGCCCCGACCGCGGTGCGCAGCGGCGGGAGCCGCCCGTGGAGCCTGCGGATCCCCGCGGACGACCGGGGCGCGGCCCTGCGCGCCGTCGTCGAGAAGGAGGTCGCAGGGCTGGAGGGCCGCCGGATGGCGATCCTGCACGCCCCGGGCTTCCCGGCCGAACTGATCGACCGGCTGGCCGAGGTGGAGGGCGTCGCACGCGCCGACGGTCCCTCGTCGCTGGACTCGCCCGTCGTGCTGATGACCGCCGCCCAGTCCAAGGGGCTGGAGTTCGACGCCGTCCTCGTCGTGGAGCCCGCGGAGATCCTCGCGGCGCACTCCCGCGGCGGGAACGACCTCTATGTCGCCCTCACCCGTGCGACGAAGAGCCTCGGGGTCGTCCACAGCGGGGACCTGCCGGAGATGCTGGAGGGCCTGGACCCCCGCTGAGCGGCCGGGGGGTGCGCGACGGCCCGGCAGGAGCGACCTGCCGGGCCGTCGGGTGTTCGCGGCCGGGTGGAGACCGCCGGCCCTGTCACGGGCGGTGCGTCACCGGCGGTGCGTCACCAGCGGTCGTGGACCTGCGGCCGGATCCGGCGGTCGTACAGGCCCTGCACGGCGGCGAGGGTCGTCGCGGACAGCGGCGGGAGGGCGGCGGCGGCCGCGTTCGCGCGGGCCTGCCCGGGGTTGCGGGCGCCGGGGATCACCGTGGTCACCCCCGGCTGCTGGATGATCCAGCGCAGCGCGGTCTGCGCCGGGGTCGCGCCCTGGGGCGCGAGCGCCGCGAACTCCGAGGCCGCCTCGACCCCGGTCGCGTAGTCCACACCGGAGAAGGTCTCCCCCTGGTCGAAGGCCTCGCCGTGCCGGTTGTAGCTGCGGTGGTCGTCCGCGGCGAAAGCGGTCTGCGCGGTGTAGCGGCCCGAGAGCAGCCCCGAGGCGAGCGGGACGCGGGCCAGGATGCCCACGCCGGCGGCCGCGGCGGCGGGGAGGACCAGCTCCAGGGGCTTCAGCCGGAACGCGTTCAGGATGATCTGGACACTGGCGACGCCGGGCCGGGCGATCGCGGTCAGGGCCTGCGCGCAGGTCTCGACGCTGACGCCGTACGCGGCGATCCGCTCCTCGGCGACCAGGGTGTCAAGCGCGTCGAACACCTCGTCGGTGGCGTAGACCGGCGTCGGCGGGCAGTGCAGCTGCACCAGGTCGAGCCGGTCCACGCCCAGATTGGACCGTGAACGATCCGACCAGGCGCGGAAGTTGTCGAGGTTGTAGTGCTCCGGGCGCTGCTCGACCCGGCGGCCGAACTTGGTGGCGACGAAGACCTCCGCGTCCGGGCGTCCCTTCAGGTAGCGGCCGATCAGCTGCTCGCTGCGGCCGTCCCCGTAGACGTCGGCGGTGTCGAAGAGGGTGACGCCGGCCTCGACGGAGGTGTCCAGGACGTCGAGCGCGTCCTCCTCGCGGACGTCACCCCAGTCCGCACCGAGCTGCCAGGTGCCGAGCCCGACGACGGAGACGAGTCGGCCGGTACGGCCGAGTGCGCGCTGTTCCATGGGGCGAGCCTCTCACAGGCGACGGCCGCGTTCACCGGCACCGCCCGCCCGGCACCGCCCGCCGGGCCCGTCGGAGCCCGGCGGCGGTGCGCGCGGCCCGGGCTATTCGTCGACGGTCAGCACGATCTTCCCGGTGACCCGCCCGGTGTCGCCCAGGTCGTGGCCCTTGGCGGCGTCGGCGAGCGGGAAGACCGCCTCGACGACGGCCCGCAGCTCTCCGGCGGCGACCAGCCCGGCGATGGCCCGCATTCCGGCCTGGTCGGCCTCGACCAGCAGCGGGTCGGCCCGCACGCCCCGGGCGGCCGCCTGCTCGACGAGGTCGGCGGGCAGCGCGCCGAGCGCGATGGTGACGAGCCGGCCACCCGGCTTCAGGGTGTCCAGCGAGCGGATCGCGGTGTCGCCGCCGAGGGTGTCCAGCACCAGGTCCACCGGGGCGATCCGGGTGAAGTCCTCGGTGCGGTAGTCGATCAGCTCGTCGGCCCCCAGCTCGCGCAGCAGCGCGTGCTTGGGGGCGCTGGCCGTGCCGATCACGTACGCGCCACGGGTCTTGGCGATCTGCACGGCGAGGTGACCGACGCCGCCGGCCGCGGCGTGGATCAGGACGCGCTGGCCGGGCCGGACGTCCGCCGCGTCGACGAGCACCTGCCAGGCGGTCAGGGCGGCCAGCGGGATCGCGCCCGCCTGGACGTGGTCGATGCCCGCCGGCTTGCGGACCAGCGCGCGGGCCGGGGCCACCACGTACTCGGCGAACGCGCCGACGCCGTACGGGTAGGGCAGCATCCCGAACACCTCGTCGCCGGGGCGGTGGATCGTGACGCCGGTGCCGACCGCCTCGACGACGCCGGAGACGTCCCAGCCGAGTACCAGCGGGAGGCGGTCGAGGAAGCCGGCGTACTGGCGGTGCTTCCAGTCGGTGGGGTTCATGCCGGCGGCGCGGACGCGGATCAGCACCTCGGACGGGCCGGGCGCCGGGCGGTCGAGTTCGACCTCCCGCAGGACGTCGCTGCCGCCGTAGGTGTTCTGGGTGATGGCCTTCATTGTGCTCATGCGTCCAGGATGCGGCGGCCTCCACCTGCGTCGATAGCGGCCCGAAGGCCATGCTGTGCAAGAATCGGGCCATGCATCGCGTCGTCGTTCTCGCCCTGGACGGGGTCATCCCGTTCGAGCTGAGCCTCGCCTCCCGGCTCTTCGGGGCCGCCACGGACCCCGCGGGCCGGCCCCTCTACGAGGTGGTCACCTGCTCGCTGGACGGCCGGCCCGTCCGCACCGCCGCGGACTTCTCCATCGCCGTCGAACGCGACCGCACCGCGCTGGCCGAGGCCGACACCCTGGTCGTCCCCGCGTCCGAGGAGTTCACCGGGATCGTCGACCGGGACTCCCTGTCTCCGCGCATCACCGAGGCACTGGCGCTGCTGCGCCCCGACGCCCGGATCGCGGGCATCTGCGTCGCCACCTTCCTGCTCGCCGCGGCCGGCCTGCTCGACGGCCGCCCCGCCGCCACCCACTGGTGCCACGCCGACCGGTTCCGGCAGGTCTACCCACAGGTCGACCTCGCCCCCGACGTCCTCTTCGTCGACGCCGGGCGCATCCTCACCTCGGCCGGGGCCGCGGCCGGCATCGATCTGATCCTGCACCTGATCCGCTCCGACCACGGCAGCGCCGTCGCCAACCTGGTCGCCCGGCGCTGCGTCGTCCCGCCGCAGCGCGAGGGCGGCCAGGCGCAGTACGTGGAGCGGCCGGTCCCGGCGACCACGGACGCCGGGACGTCCGCCACCCGGGCCTGGGCCCTCGACCGGCTGCACGAACCACTCCAGCTGACCGACCTCGCCGGCCACGCGGGCATGAGCCGGCGCACCTTCACCCGGCGCTTCCGGGCCGAGGTCGGGCTGAGCCCGGGCCAGTGGCTCACCCAGCAGCGCGTCGACCTGGCCCGGCACCTGCTGGAGAGCAGCGACCTGCCGGTCAACCGGATCGCCGAACGGGTCGGCTTCGGCACCGGCGCGTCCCTGCGCCAGCACCTGCACACCGCGATCGGCGTGCCGCCGGGCGCCTACCGCAGGACCTTCCGGGCCTGACGCCCCAGCCGCAGGCGTTCGTGCTCGCCGAGACCGCCCCAGACCCCGTACCGCTCATGGGCCTCCAGGGCGTAGCGCAGGCATTCGCGTAGGACGGGGCAGCCCGCGCAGACGGCCTTGGCGGCGGCCTCGCGCGATTCGTGGGCCTCGCCGCGTTCGCCGACCGGGTGGAAGAAGAGACTGCTGTCGGCGGAGCGGCAGGCGCCGTGCAGCTGCCAGTTCCACCGGTGGTCGAGGGCTCCGGGCAGGCGTGCGATGTTCGTCATGACACGGGCTCCGTTTCCGTCGAAGTGGGGGGGTGGGCGCGTCCTCGGCCTCCGGCTGCCCCGAACGCGCCGCTCCACACCCCTCCCGGCCCTCCCGGCTCTCCCGGCACGAGTCGCCGCGGGCCGGCCGCGCGGGCCGCCGGACCTGCTCGACGCCGGGCCCGTCAGGCGAGGTCCAGCAGGGCGACGGCCTGTTCGCGCATCTCCACCTTGCGGACCTTGCCGGTGACGGTCATCGGGAACTCGTCGACGAGGTGCACGTAGCGCGGGATCTTGTAGTGCGCGATCCGGCCGGTGCAGAACTCCCGCAGCGCCGGCGCCGTCAGTTCGGGGGCGCCGGGGCGCAGCCGGATCCAGGCCATCAGCTCCTCGCCGTACTTCGCGTCGGGGACCCCGATGACCTGGGCGTCCAGGATGTCCGGGTGGGTGTGGAGGAACTCCTCGATCTCACGCGGGTAGATGTTCTCGCCGCCGCGGATGACCATGTCCTTGATGCGGCCGGTGACGGTGAGGTAGCCCTCCTGGTCCATCACCACCAGGTCGCCGCTGTGCATCCAGCCGTCGCCGTCCAGGACTTCGGCGGTGCGGTCGGGCTGCTCCCAGTAGCCGACCATCACCGAGTAGCCCCGGGTGCACAGTTCGCCGGGCGTGCCGCGGGGGACGGTGCGGCCGGTCTGCGGGTCGACGACCTTCACTTCGAGGTGCGGGCCGACCCGGCCGACGGTGGAGACCCGGCGCTCCAGCGGGTCCTCGATCCGGGTCTGGACGGACACCGGGGAGGTCTCGGTCATGCCGTAGCAAATCGACACGTCGCGCATGCCCATCCGCTCGACGACCTGCTTCATCACCTCGGTGGGGCAGGGCGACCCGGCCATGATCCCGGTGCGCAGGCTGGAGAGGTCGTGGTCGGCGAAGGACGGGTCGTTGAGCTCGGCGATGAACATGGTCGGGACGCCGTACAGGGAGGTGCAGCGTTCGGCGGCCACCGCGCGCAGGGTGGCGGCGGGCTCGAACCCCGGGGCCGGGATCACCACGCAGGCCCCGTGAGTGAGCGCGGCGAGGTTTCCCATGACCATGCCGAAGCAGTGGTAGAAGGGCACCGGCACGCAGATCCGGTCCAGTTCGGAGTAGCCGCACAACTCGCCGACGAAGTAGCCGTTGTTGAGGATGTTGCGGTGCGACAGGGTCGCGCCCTTCGGGAAGCCGGTGGTTCCCGAGGTGTACTGGATGTTGATCGGGTCGTCCGCGCCCAGCGACCCGCCGGCGGCGTGCAGGGGGCCCCGGTCGGCGTGCTCGGCGCGGGCGAGCAGGTCGTCCCAGGCCGGTGAGCCGATCAGCAGGACGTCCTTCAGCGCGGGGCAGCGCGGGGCGGCCTCGGCCAGCATGGCCGCGTAGTCGGAGGTCTTGAACGACTGCGCGGCCACCACCGTGCGGGTGCCCGACTGCCGCAGGACGTACTCCAGTTCGTGCGCGCGGTAACCGGGGTTGACGGTCACCAGGACGGCGCCGATCCGCGCGGTGGCGTACTGGGTGAACACCCACTCCGCACAGTTCGGCGCCCAGATCCCGACCCGGTCGCCCCGGCCGACGCCGAGCGCCAGCAACCCGAGCGCCACCCGGTCCACCTCCCCGGCCAGCTCCCGGTACGTCCAGCGGCGGCCGGAGGGCAGGTCGACCAGGGCCTCGCGCTCGGGGAAGGCGCGGACGGCGCGGACGAGGCTCGCGCCGATGGTGTCGTCCAGCACGGGGGTGGCCGAGGAGCCGGCGTCGACACTGAGGGACGGGGTGGGCATACGACGACTCTCCTGGACTCGCCCGGACAGATGGCGACCGAGTCTATGCAAGGACGCGCCTGACGTCATCGGCCACGCGGGGCTGGGACGATGACCGGACGTCACCGATCCGCTCGTCGAAGGAGGGTCGGCCCGGCGGGCCGCCGGGCACCTCGCCGCTCACCCAGCCCCCTTCCGACCTGCACTTTCGGGCAAAGATTCCTAGGAATCGAACGGATGCACGGGGGCAATTGTGTACATTCAACCTTGACTGATCTTCTGTCAGCGGGGGGCCGCGACATCCGGAGCGGGTTCCCGGGCCCTCCGTTCCCGATCACGCCCGAGACAGGACCACGCATGCCCAATCCGAAGCCCGCCGTCACCCGGCGCACCCTCGTCACCGCGATCGGCGCCACGGCTGCCGCGCTCGCCGTCACCCCCGCCGCGTCGGCCGCGACGGCCGCGACCACCGGCGCCGCTGCGGCCGGCACCGGCGCGGGCGGGGCCCGGCCGGTCGCCGCCCGGACGACCCGCGTCCCGGTCACCCGGGCGCAGTCCGCGGCGGGCCGGGCGGCCACCACCGTGCGGGCGGACTTCCCGATCCGCTACGTCGGCGTCAGCTGGGACGGCCCCACCCGCGGCGCCGCCATCCGCCTCCACCGCGAGGACGCCACCCCCGGTACGTGGCAGCCGCTGCCCGGCGGCTGCGCGGGCGGCCCGGACCACGAGGACCGCGTGGGCGGCGTCGCCACCGCGCTGATCGCCGCCGACGGCGCGCCCGGCTACGACCTGCGCCTGCCCGACGGGGCCGCCAACGTCCGCTCCGCCGCCATCGACACCGTGCACGGCCCGGCCCGCACCGTGGTGATCGCCGCGACCACGCCCACCACCTTCTGCGGCGTCGAGTACGTCTCCCGGGCGGCCTGGGGCGCCGACGAGTCCAAGCGCTTCAAGAACGGCGTCGAGAACTCCCCCGCGAAGTACTACCCGCTCCAGACCCTGACGGTGCACCACACCGACACCCCCAACGCCGACCCGGACCCGGCGGCGACCGTGCGGGCGATCTACGAGTACCACGCGATCACCAACGACTGGGGCGACATCGGCTACCACTTCCTGATCGACGAGGCCGGGCGGATCTACGAGGGCCGCTGGTCGGGCGACGACGGCATCCCGGCGCACGACGCGTCCGGGAACGTCGTGACGGCCTTCCACACCGCCGGCTTCAACTCGGGCAACCTGGGCATCGCCCTGCTGGGCACCCTCAGCAGCCAGGAGCCGACCGCGGCCGCCCGTGCCTCGCTGACCGCGCTGCTCGCCGCGGTGGCCCGCGGGCACAACCTGGACCCCCAGGCGCACGTCACCTTCGTCAACCCGGTCAACGGCGTGACCAAGCCGGTCGAGATGATCAGCGGCCACCGCGACTGGCTGGCCACCGACTGCCCCGGCGGCACGATGTACGCCGGCCTGCCGGCCCTGCGCGCCGACGTGGCCGCCCTCGGCACCGCCGGGCACTGACCCCGGCCCGGTGAAGCGGCGCGGGCCTTGTCGGGGTGCACCCCCGACAAGGCCCGCGGCGCGTCGCTAGGCTGTGGGCATGGCTGTGGATCCGATGCCCGAGCCGCCGGCGGCCGGTGCGAGCGAGCCGCCGGACGCCGCTCTGGGCGAGATCGGGCGGCTACTGGCCGGCCGGGGCGTGGTGGTCCTGACCGGCGCGGGGCTGTCGACCGAGTCGGGCATCCCCGACTACCGCGGCCCCACCGGGAGCCTGCGCCGCCGGACACCGATGACCTACCAGGAGTTCGTGGGCAGCGCGCAGGCCCGTCGCCGCTACTGGGCGCGCAGCCACGCCGGGTGGCAGTCGATCGCCCGGGCCCGCCCCAACGCCGGGCACCGGGCGGTCGAGGAGCTGCGACGGGGCGGCCTGGTGTCGGCGGTGATCACCCAGAACGTGGACGGACTGCACCGCGCGGCCGGCACCCTGGACGCCGTGGAACTGCACGGCGGCCTCGACCGGGTGCTCTGCCTCGGCTGCAGGCGCACCAGCACCCGCGCGGACCTCGACCGGCGCCTGCACGCCCTCAACGACGCCTTCCGCGACGAGGGCTCCCCGAAGAACGCCGACGGGGACGCCGAACTGCCCGACGCACTGGTGGCGGCCTTCCGGGTCGCGGCCTGCCGGGCGTGCGGCGGGATCCTCAAGCCCGACGTGGTCTTCTTCGGGGAGAACGTGCCCAAGCCGCGCGTCCGGCACTGCTTCGACCTGGTCGACGAGGCGCGGGCACTGCTCGTCCTCGGCTCCTCGCTGGCGGTCATGTCCGGTCTGCGCTTCGTTCGGCACGCGGCGCGGGCCGGCAAACCCGTCGCGATCGTGAACCAGGGCGAGACGCGCGGGGACGCCTACGCCACCGTCCGGGTCGGCCTCCCGCTCGGTCGGACGCTGACGGCGCTGGCGGACCGGCTCGCCGCCGCGCCGCCGGCCTGAGGGGACGCGGCGACGCGGCGACGGACCGGGCACGGCCGCGGGGCGCCCACAGCCGGCTCCCGCGTCGTGGATGCGCGCGCTGCCGCCGAGGGGCGCCTGGTGACCCCCTCGCCGGTAACGGACTGATCCTGACCGCCGACAAGAACGACGACGGCGGTGCGACGGGCCGGACCGAGTGAGACCGGGCCGCGTTCATGGCGACCCGCACGGATGACGACTGCCCGCCGCAGCTCAACGCACTTCTCCAGCAGGTCCGCGACACCGAGGGCGACGTCACGCCGTCGCCGTTCCCGGTGCTCGACGTCATGCAGGCATGGGAGGTGTGGTCGATGCTGCTGGGGCCGCGCGCACACGGAACCCAGCAGCCGCATCACGACCGTCCACCAGGGCGGCCCCCGCCGCCTTCACACCCTCCTCGAAGCGATTCCACCCTGGCCCGAGGCGACTGGTCCGTCACTCTCTGAGCTTGTTCTCCAAGGTCACGCCCGCCCCCGCCGTACACGAGCGGGGGCGGGGGCGGGGGGCGTACGGCGGGAAAACGGTGGAAATTCTGCGATGCCGCCATCAGATCCGTACTGCGGTTCCATGATGGTGCTGCTGTGGTCGGCGGAACCCGTGCGGGACGGCGTGAGAGGGAACGTATGCGTGCGACCGTGATGGACGTGGTGCGGGACGTCGTGGACCAGCGGGCCCCGGAGGAGCGCCCGTTGGTCGACGATCTGGCGGGGTTGGACTACGAACTCGTCATACAGCGGGTGCGACGGGCGAGCGACGGAAGGGGCGGTGACCCCCTCGGCTTCGGACTTTCCGATGCCACGGCGCTTGTCACGCCCGTCGTGCTGTTGGCGGTCCACGAGGCGTGCCGGGCCGCCGTGGCGGACGCGACGGGCCGCCTGCTGTCCCGCGCCACCAGCGCCCTGGGGCGCCTGCGCCCGTCGGGTCGGCGCCAGATCGCCCCGCCTGAGATCCCGGACTTCGACCGGGACCAGTTGGCGGCCGTACGAAGCCGGGTGCGTGGGGAGGCGGTACGACGTGGACTCCCCGAGCCGGACGCGGAGGCTCTGGCGGACAGTGTGGTCGCGAAGCTGGCGACCGCCGGAGCGGCGGAACCCGAACCGGACGGAACGTCGGCGACATGAGCGAGGACACCGCGACCACGGCACCTCGTCCGGGTGCAGGGGCCGTCCCCTCCGCGTCCGCCGGAGCGGACCCTGGCGCGTTACCCGCGGGCACCAGCCTGCGGTTCCTCGTGCTGGCCGTCGCCATGGTGGTAGCCACCGTCGCGATGCTGAGCGGTGTCCTGCGGCCGTTGCCGTACAAGGACGTGGCGAGGGTGTGCCAGTTCGCCGCCGGGTACGACCCCGGGGGCAAGCTGATCGACGACCTGTTCCGGGACCAGGCACAGGATGATGCGGCGCGGGCATGCCTCGAGAAGACGGAGCCGGTTCCAGGCTGGTACGGGCTGGCGGGCACCGCTGTCGTGTTGCTGGCGGCCGGTGGACTGTATCTGCTGATCCCGCGCTGGAAGCGGAGCCGGCCCGGCGTGGAACCGCTGCACACGCGGGACCCGCGGGGTGAGGTGCGGGCCGAGATCGTCGCATTGGCAGGGCGTGCCGGGGTGCGGTCCCTGCCCAATCTCGTGGTCGACCGGTCCGCGCTCGATCCCGGCGCGGTCGTCTACGGCCGGGCCGGCTGGCGCACGCTGTGCCTGAACAGCGGCCTGCTGCACACCCGTCGTGTGGACACCGCTCGCTTCGAGGCCGTAGTCCTGCACGAACTGGCCCACATCCGCCACCGGGACGTGGACATCGCCTACGCCGTGACCGCGTTGTGGCGGGTCTTCCTGACGCTGGTCGTCGCCCCCTACACGCTCCTGCTCGGCGAAAGCCTCGTCACGGCACAGTTCTTCGGCGGGTTCTCGGGCCTCGACGAGGTCTTCTGGCCGGCCAGCCGACCGTCCATGATCAAGGCCCTCGGCGTCGCCGCGTTCCTGTTCCTGCTGGTCGTCCTGGCTCGCGCCGACACCCTGCGCCACCGCGAGCTGTACGCCGACCGGGGCGCGGTCGCCCTGGGCGCCGACCCGGGTGTCTGGCAGGCGCAGGCGGAGGGGCGCGCACAGGGACGGCTGGCGCTGCGGGCCGTGGCCGCGCTGTGGCGCAACCACCCGTCCTGGTCCGAGCGCTGGCGTTCACTACGCAACCCGGCGGAGCTGTTCGCCCTGACCAGCATGCCACTGTTCCTGCTCGGTGTCGTCACATTCGTCACCGGAAACAGCCTGAGCGCGGTGTGGGACAAAGCCGTCGCCGCCTGGGTCGTCGGAGGCCTGGCCGCGTGCGTCGTGACGGTCGCCGTCTGGCGGGCAGCCCTGTACGCCGCCCACAGCCAGGCGGCCGGCCCCAGGGGTATCCGGGCGGGGTTCGCACTCGGGTCCGGTCTAGTCTGCGGGGAGTTGCTGTCCGGGCCGACCGCGGCGCCCGGCTGGACGCCCGAGCACGCCGAACCCCTTCTCGTCCTGCTCCTCGGCTCCGTCGCCTACGTCAGCTGGCTCGCCCAGTGCGCCAGACTCCATCTGTGGGCCGTACCGGACGGGCGTTCCGTGACACGCCGGGCCGTCCTCGCCGCGGCCGCCGCGGGCTCCGTGGTGGCCGCGGCCGGAATGTACTGGTGGTTGCACGACGGGCAACTGTGGATGACAGGTAACTTCCTCAAGGCCGGCGGTATACCCCAGTACGCCAGGGAGCTCTTCCCCGGCCCCTGGGACAGCCTTCCCCAGTACGAGTCCGTGCTGCCCTGGATCGGCTCGGTCCTAAACCCCCTGTCTGTCGCGGGCGAGGACCTGCCGACCGTCGCGGGCGCGGTCGTTCTGTGGGCATACCCGGCGCTGCTGCTGTTGTGGCGGCCCAGGACGGCAAGGCTGCGCTCCACCGCGCTGGCCGGGCTCGCCGGAGGGGTCGTGGGCGTCGCCGCCGTAGCGGCGGCGATGGCATACGTCCATTCCTGGCGCCCCGCGCTGGAGGAGCGGACCCTCGCCTTCCAGGCGGTCTACGCGTGGTGGCTGACAGTTGCCCTGTGGGCCGGGACAGTGGGCGCGGCGGCCGTGGTCGCCGCGACCGCCCGTACACACCGCCTGCCCCGTGCCCTGACAGCGGCGGTCATCGCACATCTCGTCATGGTGGCCGGCTACTTCGTCCTCCAGGCCGCCGACGGCTGTGTCGGTCCGCTGCGGGTCATGGGCAACACCTGCCACTGGCTGCCCGGTACCTCCTGGATGCTGACCGAGATGCTCATCCATCCGGCGACACCGGCCTTCTTCGGGGCCGCCCTCGCCGCGACCGTCATGTCCCAACTGCCCCGCGCGAAACGCACGTCGTTGCCCGCCGACACCGACACCGCACGACGCTCCTGGCCGGCCCGGGCCGTCGTAGCCGTCGCGGTGGTGGCCGGGCTCGTTCTCACGGCCGCTGTCATCGGCCCGCAGCGGACCGGTGGCAACCCGCTCCGGGCTGTCCCGGTCCGACCCGAACCGGTCGGCACCAACGACAAGGTACGCGACATGCAGCTTCTAGCCTGGTTCTCGGTGGGCGGCCAGGACGACATGGGGGCGCTGTCCAGCCGCTACATCGAACTCGCGATGTGGATGCAGAACCTGAACACCGAGGACGGAACCGGCAACTCCGACGCTCTTCGCCCTGTCTGCGCCGGGCTCGCCCGCGACACGGCCACAGCCCGCCGCCATCTGCGGGTACCCGACGCCGACCTGGATCAGAAGTGGTCCACTCTGCTGGACCGAGGCAAGAGCGCGGCTGCGGAGTGCAAGGCGGTACTGGATGGCTCGGCGAACGACGTGGCCCGTAACACCAGGATGCTGAATCAGCTCGTCGCGGCCGTCGAGCAGGCCGGCGCGACGCTGTCGCCCCTGACAGAGCGCGTCGCCGCCGTACAGGAGAGGTGGCCACAATGGACGGACGGCTGATCGGTCACGGGCCGGCATACGCCGATCCGTCGGAGGCCGGAAACCGTCCGCTCCGTGGCCCCGGTGGACGACCCACGCGAACGCCGGGAGAAGCTCGGGCCCGTGTCGTTCAGAAGACCTTCTGCCTCCCTCACCAGACCAACGCCACAACCCCGAGAGCGAGAGAGTCTGCTTCCAGAACGGTGTCGTCCACGTCATGGCGTCCCAGCCTCGTCTTTCAATGCACGGTCAGCGTCTCCGACGCCTCCCGAACCGCGACCCGGTACTGTCGGCCGGCGGCGGGGCGTCACCACGGGTCGGACGGGCGTCAGAAGACGGACCAGCCGGTGGCCGTCGTCAGCGCGTCCAGGGCCGCCACCCCCAGCACCGAGTTCCCGGCCGCGTCCAGGCCGGGGCTCCAGACGCAGACCGTGCCCCGGCCCGGCAGCACCGCCAGCACTCCCCCGCCGACCCCGCTCTTGCCCGGCAGCCCCACCCGGTAGGCGAACTCCCCCGCCGCGTCGTAGGTGCCGCACGTGAGCAGCACCGCGTTGATCCGCTTGGCCTCGCTGCGCGACAGCAGCCGCGAGCCGTCGGCGCGGGTGCCGTGCCGGGCGAGGAAGAGCCCGGCGAGGGCGAGGTCGCGGCAACTCGCCTCTATCGCGCAGTGCGCGTAGTAGTGCGCGAGCACGCTGTCGACCGGGTTGCGCAGGTTGCCGTAGCTGGCCATGAAGTGCGCCATCGCGGCGTTGCGGTGGCCGTGCTGCGCCTCGGAGGAGGCCACCGAGTCGTCCACCGCGACGGCCGGGTTGCCGGACTCCGCGCGCAGGAAGTCCCGCACCGCGCCGACGGCGTCGCCGGTCAGCTTGAGCAGCCGGTCGGTGACGACCAGCGCTCCGGCGTTGATGAAGGGGTTGCGCGGGATGCCGTGCTCGGACTCCAGCTGGACCAGCGAGTTGAACGGGTTGCCGGACGGTTCGCGGCCGACGCCCCGCCAGAGGTCGTCGCCGCCGTCCGCCAGCGCCAGCGCCAGGGTGAACAGCTTCGACACCGACTGGATCGAGAACCGGTGCTGCCAGTGCCCGGCGCCGAACACCGCACCGTCCACGGTGGCGATCGCCATCCCGAAGGCCGTCGGGTCGGCCTGGGCGAGGGCGGGGATGTAGTCGGCGACCCGCCCCCGTTCGGGCGCCCGGCGGGCCGCGTCCATCGCCTCCTGCAGGAGCACCTGGTAGTCCATGTCGTTCACGCTGCCATTGTCGGCCACCCCGTCGGCGGGGGCAGCGCCGGGGCCGACCCGGCGCAGGCCCGGCCGGCGGGCCCCGGGCTAGCGGGGCGCGGTGTCGTCGGCGGCGAACGCGGGGCCGTGACCGGGCACGATCAGGTCCGCGGCGGCCAGCACCCGGAGCCGGGAGGCCCGCAGGACCTCGTGGTCCGGGGCGACCGGGTCCTCGACCGGACCGTTCGGCCGCCACCACAGGTCGCCCACGAAGGCGACGACGCCGGCGGCGGTGCCGGCCAGCAGCGTGATGTCCTCGCGGCTGTGCCCCGGTGTGCGGATCAGCCGAAGCGACGGGGTGAGCGCGTGGCCCTCCGCGTCGCGATCGGTCCACTGGTCGTGCCGGTAGATCGCCTTGTGGTCGTGGACCCGGGCCTCGCCGAACAGGCCGACGTTCATGGTGTTGTCCGGGTGGTGGTGGCTGAGCACCACGTCGGTGATGTCGTCGGGGCCGAGACCGAGGTCGGCGAGCGGGCCGAGGATCCGGTCGCGGCCGGCCACCATGCCCGGGTCGACGATCACATGGCGGTCCCCGTCGCCGAGGTAGGAGACGGTGGCGGCGACCCCGGGGCCGGTGGAGAGGGTGTAACCGGTGGTCAGAATCTGTCATGCCCTCAGTCTTCCGGGCGGCCCGCACCGCAACGAGTGGCCGTGCTGCCATCGATCGCAGGATTCGTGCCACTCGTGCCACACTCCTCCCGTGCAGCCCTTCACCACGATCGCCGCCTACGCCCCGCCAGGAGTCGGCATGCTCGGAGCCGGCATCGTCTCCGAGGTCTTCGACGCACGCGGCCAGGGGCTGCCCCGGTTCGACTTCGCCCTCTGCACCGACCGGCCGGGACAGGTCCGCACCGACACCGGGCTGCCCCTCGTGGTCGAACACGGCCTGGACCGGCTGGCCGTGGCGGACCTCGTCATCGCCCTGCCCTGGGCCGACTTCCGGACCCCGCCGGGGCCCGCCGTGCTCGACGCGCTGACCGCCGCCCACGAGCGCGGGGCACTGGTCGCCGGCCACTGCGTCGGGGCGTTCGCGCTCGCCGCGGCCGGGCTGCTCGACGGGCGACGGGCCACCACGCACTGGCGCTTCGCCGCCCTGCTGGCCGACCGCTACCCGGACGTCGCCGTGGAAGCCGACGCGCTCTACATCGACGAGGGCCGGATCGCCACCGGCGCCGGTGCCGCCGCCGGGTTCGACCTCTGTCTCCACCTCCTGCGCCGGGAGTACGGTGCCGCGACGGCCAACGCCATCGCCCGCGACCTGGTGCTGCCGTCCCACCGCGACGGCGGCCAGGCGCAGTACCTGGCCACTCCCGTCCCCGAGGACTGCCAGGACGAGCGCCTCGCCGACGTCCTCGCCTGGGCCCGCGCGCACCTCGACCGGCCGCTGCCCGTCGCGGAGCTGGCCCGGCGCTCCCTGATGAGCCGCCGCTCCTTCGCCCGCCGCTTCACCGCCGCGACCGGCACCACCCCGCACGCATGGCTGCTCGGCCTGCGGCTGAGCAGCGCCGAGGAACTCCTGGAGACCACGGACCTGCCGGTCGAGGAGATCGCCCGCCGGGTCGGCTTCGGCAGTGCGGCCGTCCTGCGCGCGCAGTTCGTCCGCCGTCGCGGCGTGCCACCGCGCTCCTACCGCCGCTCGTTCTCGCGCACGCCGTAGTCGTCCGCGGCGGCTCCGGACGTCAGCCGGCCACCACGGGGATGCCGTCCGGCCGCCCGGCGAGCAGGGCGGCGAGGTGGTCGGCGCAATGGCGGGCCGCGGTGGCCATGGCCCCCCTGGTCATCCCGGCCGCATGCGGGGTGAGCAGGGCGTTCGGCACCCCGAAGAGGGGTGAGGCGAAGGCGGCGTGCTCGTGCTCGAAGGTGTCGACGGCGGCCGCCGCGAGCGGGTGCCCGGGGTCGCGCAGCGCCTCGGCCAGCGCCGCCTCGTCGACGATGCCGCCCCGGGCGGTGTTCAACAGGATCGACCCGGGCCGCATCAGCGCCAGCTCCGTCCGACCGATCAGCCCCCGGGTCTGCGGGGTGAGCGGCAGGTGCAGCGAGACGACGTCGCTGGTCGCCAGGAGTGCGGGCAGCGAGGGAGCGGTCGGCACCGGGGCGCCGCCCGGATGCCGGGCGAGGCCCAGGACCGCCATCCCGAGGGCACCCGCCCGTTCAGCGAGCGCCGAGCCGATCCGGCCCAGCCCGACGATGCCCAGGGTCAGCTCGGACAGTTCCACCGCCGGCTCGGCCGGCGGCCGCCACGTGCCGCGGTGCGCGGCCGCGTTCTGCGCCGGGAGGTCGCGGGTCAACGCCAGCAACTGGGCCAGGGCGAACTCCGCGACGGCGTTCGCGTTGGAGCCCGGAGTGTGGGTGACGGCCACCCGGTGCCGGGCGGCGGCGGCCAGTTCGACGTGGTCGGTGCCCGCCCCCGCCCGGCCGATCACGCGCAGCCGGTGGGCGAGCGAGGGGTGCGTCGCGGCCGCGAGGAAGGCGGCGCGCAGCGGCACCGCGGCCCGGGACTTGACGGCGTGGTAGCCGCGGCCGTCGCGCACGGTCGCGGCGATCAGCGCAGGCTCGTCGAAGGCGTCGACGTCGACGAAGTCGACCCGGCCGGCCCAGGCGGCCCGTGTGCCGGGGTGGTCGGCCACCCGCCGCAGGTTCAGGGTGACCTCCAGCCCGTGACCGAGCAGCCGCTCCAGCTCCCCGGCGAGCAGCTCGCCGGGAGCCGCGTCCAACAGCAGGACCCGCGCGCGATCCATGTCCCCTCCTCGTTCCGCCCGTTGCGCGGACCCTACCGGCCTCCGCCGACGGTCCGGCCGCCCGGTGTCGGCGCAGGGTCCTAGAGTGGCGGCATGATGCGTCCCAACCCCGTGACCACCGACGACGAGCGGACGCTCCGGCGGCTGCTCGGGGAGGCCGGCCTCGCGCCCTGGGCGGGCGAGTTGGTGGAGGTCGCCGAGCACGGCATCGCGCTGGGGACACGCCCCGCCGGCTTCGATGGCCCCGAGCCGTTCTCCCGGTGCGGCGGTGTGCCGGCCGTCCCGCCCGGCTTCGTCTGGCCGGGCACCGAGTCCGGTCCGGAGGCGGTGCCGGACTGCTTCGTCGCACAGATCGACCTGACCGAGGTCGCTTCGGCGGACGTCAACGGCCTGCTGCCGCCCCGCGGCCTGCTCTACTTCTTCTTCCCCGGTGACGACGGCTTCCGCGGCCGCGACCCGGTGAGCGTCCTCCACTTCCCGGACCACACCGCCGCCGACACCGCGCCCTACGACGTGGCCTCCGACCCGGCGTTCGCCGACCCCGAGGCCGGCTGGGGCGCCCCGCCGTGGGAGTTCACCGGGCCGCCCGCCCCGCTGTACGCCGCCGGCAAGGCCCTGCTGGCGACGGTCTTCCGGTTCCACGACGAGCCGCTCGTCGACCTCCCCGAGGAGGCGATGGACCGGCTCTTCGCGCTGCCGGCCACCGCCCTGGACGTCGCGCCGCAGCACCGCGCCTCCATGGTGCTGCTCGGCCCCGACCGGGATCCGGACCAGTACGTGGTGCCGCCGCACGGCCGCGGTCCGGAGCGCGTCCTGCTCGCCGCGGGCCGCCCGGACTTCACCGGCTGCCCGCTCTACTACGTCATCCGTGACGAGGACCTGGCCGCCGCCGACTTCGGTGGGGTCGAGGCCGTCACCGTCCAGCACTGACCCGCTCCGGGGCGGCGCGGGTGCGCCCGGCGCCCGGACCCGGTCAGAGCGGGCGGACCGCCTCGGCGAGGAGGCGGTAGGAGTCGAGCAGCGCCGTGCGGTCGTAGCTGCTGGTGGTGACGAGGAACTCGTCGGCGCCGGTCCGGGCCACCAGCGCGGCGAGCTCGGCGGCGGCCCGCGGCGGGGTGCCGGCGATGTGCCCGCGCAGCGACTGCTGAAAGGCGGCGCGCTCACGCGCGCTCATCTGCCGGTTCAGCACCTCCTCGGCGGGGGCGAGCGGCGGGAACTCGCCGTGGGTCCGCGCGTAGGCGCTCGACCAGGCCTCGGCGACCAGGAGCCGCTCGGCCTCCTCGGTCGTCCCGGCGACCGCCACCGTGCCGGATACCACGACGTACGGGCGAGCCGCCTGCGCGGAGGGGCGGAACCGGGCGCGGTAGCGGTCGACGGCGGCCAGCATCCGCTCCTCCCCGCGTACGGCCCCGATGACCAGCGGGAGCCCGGCGTCGGCGGCGATGTCGGCGCCCGCGCCGGTGGCCAGGACGAAGGCCGGGACGTCCAGGCCCTCGGCGGGGCGGGCGTGGACGTCCTGCCGGGTGCGCCCCGACCCGTCGAAGTAGCCGAGCAGCTCCGCCAGTTGCTCGGCGAAGCGGTCCGCGGCGTCCTTGTCCCGGCCGAGCGCCCGCCGGACGCCGTCGGTGAAGGCCACCGAGCGGCCCAGTCCCATGTCGATCCGGCCGGGGAAGAGCGCGGCGAGCACCCCGAACTGCTCGGCCACCACCAGCGGCTGGTGGTTGGGGAGCATCACGCCGCCCGTCCCGACCCGGATCCGGGTCGTGGCCGCCGCCACCGCCGCGGCGAGCACGGTCGGCGCCGACCCGGCCACGCCGGGGACGCCGTGATGCTCCGACACCCAGAACCGGTGGTAACCGAGCTGCTCGGCGTGCCGGGCGAACGCCACCGTGTCCCGCAGCGCCTGGGCCGGCTCCTTCCCCTGTCTCGTCCGGGAACGGTCCAGTACCGAGAGGCGGATCGCAGGCGCGGCAGTAGTCACCTCTGCCGCAACGACCGCCGTCACGGATCGCATTCCCGAGCGTCCGGCGCCCGGAGGCCGGCGCCGGGTCAGGACGCCGGACGCCGGACGCCGGGGTCAGGACGCCGGACGCCGGGGTCAGGACGCCGGGGTCAGGACGCCGGACGCCGGGGTCAGGACGCCGGCCCGCCCGGACGGAGTTCGCCGGTGCGGACGACCTCCGCGTACCAGCGGGCGCTGTCCTTGGGCGTGCGGCGCTGGGAGGCGAAGTCCACGTGGACGATCCCGAAGCGCTTGCCGTAGCCGTACGCCCACTCGAAGTTGTCCAGCAGGGACCAGAGGAAGTAGCCGCGCACGGGGGCGCCGGCGGCGATCGCCCGGTGGACGGCGGTGAGGTGGGCCCGCAGGTAGGCGATCCGCTCGGGGTCGCGCACGGCACCCGAGGGGTCGCTGTAGTCGTCGTAGGCGGCGCCGTTCTCGGTGATCAGCAGGGGCAGGCCGGGCAGGTCGTCGCGGAGCCGGGTGAGCAGCTCGTAGAGACCCTCGGCGTCGACGGGCCAGCCCATCGCGGTGCGCTCGCCGTCGGCCGGGAGGAAACGGATGCCGTGGTCGGCGGGCCAGGGGGACCGTTCGCCGCCGTGGCCGTCCTGGCGCGGGGCGGGGTCGGCCGGGTCGTCGGCGGCGACCACCGTCGGGGTGTAGTAGTTGATGCCGAGCGCGTCGACGGGCCGGGCGATCTCGGCGAGGTCGCCGTCCTGGACGAAGGACCAGTCGGTGACGCCGGCGGTGTCGGCGAGCACGTCGGCCGGGTAGCGCGCGTGGAACACCGGGTCGAGGAAGATCCGGTTGGCCAGGCCGTCGATCCGCCGGGCGGCCTCCCGGTCGGCCGGGTCGTCGGTGTGCGGGCGCACCGCCGCCAGGTTGAGGGTGAGGGAGATCCGGGCCTCGGCGGGGAGTTCGGCCCGCAGCGCACCGACGGCGAGGCCGTGGGCGAGCAACAGGTGGTGGTGGGCGGTGAGCGCGGCGGCCGGGTCGGTGCGGCCGGGGGCGTGGACACCGCTGCCGTAGCCGAGGAACGCGCTGCACCACGGCTCGTTGAGGGTGGTCCAGGCGCCGACGCGGTCCCCCAGACGGCCGGCGACCAGGGCCGCGTACTCGGCGAAGCGCCGGGCGGTCGAGCGGTCCGTCCAGCCGCCGCCCGCGGCGGAGCCGCCCCCGGCCGGGGTCTCCAGCTCCTGCGGCAGGTCCCAGTGGTAGAGCGTGGCGACCGGGGTGATGCCGTGCTCCAGCAGCCCGTCGACCAGCCGGTCGTAGAAGTCGAGCCCGGCCTTGTTGACCGGGCCGCTGCCGCCGGGCTGGACGCGCGGCCAGGAGATCGAGAACCGGTAGGCGGGCAGGCCGAGTTCGGCCATCAGCGCGATGTCCTCGCGGAACCGGTGGTAGTGGTCGGTCGCGATGTCGCCGGTGTCGCCGTTGCGGACCTTTCCCGGCGTCCGGCTGAAGGTGTCCCAGATGGACGGGGTGCGGCCGTCCTCCCCGGCCGCACCCTCGATCTGGTAGGCGGCGGTGGCCGCGCCCCAGAGGAAGTCGGCGGGGAACGCGAGGGGTCGGGCGTGGTCGGTCATGTCGCCTTCCGGAGGTGTGGGTCGGGGGGATGCTCTTATGGATGTCAAGCAGCGGTGGTGAGCTGCTCAGCGGTGATGCGTGTGGTGCTGGACGTGGTCAGGACCTGGTAGATCTCGCGGGC